>JBAVOF010000646.1:0-11754 GCA_049691835.1 Polyangiales bacterium | reverse complement strand
CGCTGGTGGGTTTGCCTGGGGACTGGTGGTCGCTCACCTAATCTTGCACTGGGTCATGACTGTCCGCGCCGGCCCGGTCGCCCTGAGTCACTACGAGCTCCTGCGCCAGTTTCTCTCACGCCCCCCGGTACTGGCCTTCTATGTGACGGGGCTCGCCGCCATCGGCCTCTTCGTCTCGCAAGGACTTGCCGCCGGATTTCGCGCATGGGGTCTAGGGCGGACGCCCAAAAGTTCGCGGTGGCTCGAAGTCGGCTGTACCGTGGCGTCTGCAATGATGGTGCTGTTGGCGGTGAACGCCCTGAGCCATTTCGCGACGGGCCGCGCGTACTGGATTGGCGCGCCGGCGGATTCGCCGCGTTCAGTCACCGCGACAGGGGCGCAAGCGCGATGAGGCTTGCTCGCATCTATGCCGTCGCCCTCAACACGTACCGCGAAGCGGTGCGGGATCGAGTCTTGTTTGGGGTTCTCGTGCTCGCCGCTGCCGTCCTCGCGCTGACGTTGGCCTTGGCTGAGCTTTCGCTCGACCAGCAAATGCGCGTAGTCACCGATCTGGGGCTCGCGTCAATCTCGCTCTTTTCCGTGGTCGTGGCGATTTTTCTTGGTTCTTCGCTGCTCTATAAGGAGATCGAACGCAAGACACTGTATGTGATTCTTCCGAAGCCCATCGCCAGGTTCGAGTTCTTGTTGGGAAAGTACTTCGGCATCGTGGTCACGTGCGGTGTGTTCATCGCGATCATGGGCGCGCTCCAGCTTCTCGTGACGGCCATCCAGGCGGGCGCCGCGACCGTGCTCGTCGTCGCGGTGCCTTCGATTCTCATCGTTGCCCTCGGGATTGGTTTCTGGCTTTCCAAGGATCGCACGCTGGTGGTGCCGATCTGGTCTCTGGGGGCGCTTGCCGCATCCGCATGGCTTTGCTCGACGGTCGACGTGGAGCTTTTCACGTTGCTGGCGTCGTTCATTCTCAATCTCGGAGAGGTGCTGATTCTCACGGCGGTTGCACTACTGTTCTCCTCGTTTTCGACACCGTTCCTAACGGGCGCCTTCACGTTTGGTGTATGGATGGTGGGCCGTGCAGCGCACGACATGGTTGCGATGAAAACTCGCGTGCTGAGTCCCGCGATGAAGACCGTGCTCAGCTGGTTGGCAGAAGTGGTGCCAAACTTCAATCTCTTCGTCCCCGGACACAACACGCTAGTGATGAAGGCTACCGCCTATAGGGAGCCACTGACGTACATCGTGACGTCGATGAGCTATGCGGTCCTCTATGCCACCGCCACGCTTTTCGTCGCGACGCTGATTTTCCGCCGGCGAGACTTCCTGTGAAGCGGCGCTGGGAGCGCCCCGCCATCGTCGCCACGGTCGCCGCGCTCGCCCTGGCGGCACAGTTGGTCGGACGCGCGGCCTCTGAGTCTCGTGCCAATCTCACCGCAGCCATGGGGTTCGAACAGAATCAGCACGTGGCGCTCGCTATCGAGCATTACCGCCGCGCGATTCGCTGGTCGTTTCCATTCAGCCCGTACCGGGGCGACGCGGTATCAGCGCTGCGGGCGATCGCCACACGATCGGAGGCCAATGGCGACTTGTCAGCCGCCCTATCGGCCTGGCGGTCTTTGGCGGCTGGGCTCGCCGCCAGCCGCTTCCTCTATTCCGCAGCCGATCCTGAGCTCGATCAGGCGCGCGACCAGATTGCGCGCCTGATCGTCGTAGATCGGAGCGCCGCGATCGACGCGAACCTCAGCGTTGAGCAACTCGTGGTCTATCATCGACGCCTTCTGGACGAGCAGATTTCGCCCGATCCATGGTGGGGAACTCTTCTCCTCATGGGGATGGTGGTTTGGGTTGGCGCGTTGCTCGTGATGGCGCGGCTCGGCTTCGATTCGTCCGGACGATTTCGTTGGACCTCTGCGAAGGGCCCGCTCTCGACCGCCGCGGTGGGTTTCGTGTTATTCGCACTCGGGTTGCTCTTCGCCTGAAGTTGCCCGAACCCGGACCACGGGGTAACAGGGGCCTGGTGGACAGTATCCGAATCGTCGGGGGGAAACGGCTCGTCGGGACCGTACCGATTAGCGGTGCCAAGAATGCGGCGTTGCCCATCTTGGCGGCGTCCCTCTTGGCTGACGGCGAGCACGTGTTTCGCAACGTTCCAAACCTGCGCGACGTCCACACGATGACCCGTCTTCTGGAACGGCTGGGTGCGCGGGCACGATACACCGATGGCCGCGTCCACGTAGCGCTTTCCGGGGCGATCGACCCCACCGCTCCGTACGACCTCGTCAAGCAGATGCGCGCGTCGGTCTTGGTGCTCGGTCCACTCGTTGCGCGCTGTGGCCGGGCGGTGGTTTCCTTGCCGGGCGGTTGTGCGATTGGCGCGCGACCGATTGATCAGCATCTCAAGGGTCTGTCGGCGATGGGAGCGGACGTCGAGCTGCATCACGGATACGTCGAGGTCACCGTCCCTGGCGGCCGACTTCGCGGTTCCGACATCGCGCTCGATTTCCCCACCCACACCGGCACCGAGAACCTCATGTGCGCCGCGGCCTTAGCGTCGGGGCGCACAACGCTGACAAATTCCGCCCGCGAGCCCGAGGTTGAAGAGCTTGCCCGGGTGCTGAACAAGATGGGTGCCCGAATCGAGGGCGCTGGGACATCGGTGATTTCGATCGAAGGCGTCGACTCGCTTCACCCGGTCGATCACGCGATTATTCCGGACCGCGTCGAAGCAGGCACTTTCATGGTCGCTGCGGCTGCAACGGCTGGAGACCTGCTCCTGAAAGGCATTTCTTTCGAGCCGCTCGAAGCGGTGATTGCGAAGCTTCGCGAGGCGGGCGTTGCAATTGAGCGCGAGGGCGATGGGATTCGCGTGGTCGGGTCGTACCCGATTCGACCTACCGACGTGATTACCCAACCACATCCGGGTTTCCCCACCGACATGCAAGCGCAGTTCATGATGCTCATGTGCCTGGCGAAGGGCACGAGTCGCATCACCGAGACGGTGTTCGAGAACCGGTTCATGCATGTTTCCGAGCTAAACCGCATGGGCGCCGACATCCAAGTCAACGGACGGACGGCCATCGTGCGGGGCGTCAACAGGCTTGAGGGGGCTGAGGTGATGGCCACCGATCTTCGGGCGAGCGCGTCGCTGGTGGTGGCGGGCCTTGTCGCAGAGGGCACGACCTATGTCCGAAGGGTGTACCACCTCGATCGAGGTTATGAGCACATCGAGAAGAAGTTGGTCCCGCTTGGGGCCCAAATCGAGCGAGTGCCCGGCGATGCCTAGAAGAAACCGAAATTCCATCGTCATTGCGGTGCCCAAGGGCCGCGTGCTCGAACAACTGAGCGCGCGGCTTCAGAAGGCTGGCATTTGCACCGATGCCTTGACGGCCCAAAGCCGCAGGCTCGTCCGTACAGATGAAGTGTCAGGCCTGAGTTACCTGCTGCTCAAACCGGATGACGTACCAACTTACGTCGAATACGGGGCCGCCGACCTCGGCATCGTCGGCCGCGACGTTCTGATGGAGCGCAACTACGACGTCTTTGCCCCCGTCGATCTCGACATCGGGAAGTGCCAAATGATGGTCTGCGGTCGGCTGGGTGAGCCGATTGCTGGTAAAGGAGAACGCCCACTGCGTGTGGCGACCAAGTTCCCGCACATCGCTGAACAGTACTTTCGTGCGAAAGGCACACCCGTCGAGCTGATCTTTTGCCAAGGTTCCGTCGAGCTCGCTCCGCTGACCGGGCTTGCGGACGTCATCGTCGATTTGGTCGAAACAGGTGAAACTCTCCGCCAGAACGGCCTGGTTCCGCTCGAAAAGATCGTCGACATCAGCTCGGTGGTGATTGCCAACCGCGCGGCACTCAAGCTCCGGCGCACCGCAATTCAGCCGATACTCGACGCGCTTCGCGCCTGAGGCTCCGGATGCTTCGTCTGCACACCGCAACCAACCCGGCCTGGATCGACCTCGTCCTTCACGATTTCGACTCTTTTCTGATCGATCACGCTGCCTGCGAAAGAAAGGCTTCAGCGACGGCGTTGAAGCTCGTCTCGCACTACTCCGACCGCACCGTTCTGGTGCGCGAGCTGATTGCATTCGCGCAGGAGGAGCTCGAGCACTACGCCCGGGTGATGGAGATCATTCTCGACCGGAGCTTGTCGACTCGGGCCGACGAGAAGGACCCGTATGTCGGCGCGTTGATGCAACTGATTCAGCGTGGCCCCGAACAGTATTTCCTAGACCGGCTCTTGGTGCTCGGGATCGTCGAAGCTAGAGGATGCGAGCGTTTCGGCCTCGTAGCCGAGAGCCTCGACTCGGGGCCGCTCAAGGACTTCTATTCGGAGATCACACGTTCGGAAGCCCGGCACCACGGCCTGTTCGTCCGCTTGGCGCGCGAGTACTTTCCGGCCGAGCGTGTAGCCACTCGCCTCGACGAGTTGCTGGCGGGGGAAGCAAGGATCGTGAACGCGCTGCCGCTGCGGGCAGCGGTACACTAACCGCAAGTGACTCCCTTCTCGGACGGGTCCCTCCGCGAGCAAGCAGCGCCAGCATGAGATCGACCCCCAGAATCAGGCGGCCATCCCACAGCGACGATCTCGACGCCCAGGGACGCGTCCGCGATCCAATCACAGCCGTTTCCGGTATATCACTCGGATCTCCCGAAATCCGAGCGCATCATGCGCGCGGCGGGCCTCTGTGTTTCCGGACCATGTTGCCGATTCGATCACTTCGCACCCTGCGCCCGCGAAGCGTCGTTCGAGCTCATTCAACAACAGGGCGCCGATGCCCGTTCCGCGCGCCTCTGGTGTCACGTACCAATCTTCCACCGTGCCTCTGCGCGGTAAGACGCGCATTGGCTCGACCGTCACTCGGCCCGTGATGTACCCAAGCACCGTATGTCCGGATTCCGCAAGCAGGACATGACTGTTTCTCTCGCGTAGCAGGGCGGCCAGATCGTCGCTCAGAACGCGCTCATAGTCACGGTACTCGATGAGTGGGAGATCCGCTGTCGGCACGACTCGATCGCGGTGTGCATGGTAGAGACTTCGATGGAAGCCCATGAGCACCTCGTAGTCGGACTCCCGTGCCTCGCGCACCCGGATCGTCGGAGCCATGGACCAAACACTAAGCTCTTCGGCCCCGTGCCGGTAGCCTCTTATTGCACGCGAATCGAGTCGCGGATCTGGCCGAATGTCTTTCGTCCGATGCCGGGCACTCGGATAATGTCCTCGATTCGACGAAACCGTCGCTTCTCGCGTTCCGCGATGATCGCCTGGGCGCGACTCGGCCCGATACCGGGGAGCGTCGTGAGCTCCTCGGGCCCGGCCTCGTTGATGTTGATGCGGCGGTCTTGTTCGGTGCTTGGCGGCCCCTGGTCCGGAGGGCCTACGCCACCGTCCACGGCGAAGGCCTGCTCCGTACGCAGCGCACAGAGTGCGAACAGGAACACGAGAATCGGCTTCATCATGCTGCCTGCTCGCGGCCGCCAGCCTCGCGGGCCTCTCTCGGCTGGTAGTCTCGAATCTGCAACTCTCCATTGACCGGCATGGCATCGAGCCGAACGCTGAGGCTTCCGTCACGATTGACGAACGCCGCACCGACGCGAACCCAGAACTTCCGGCCGTCCTTGTTTCGCTCCACGATGGTGTACGCGATCTTCACTTTGTTTTCTTCGAGCATCTTTCCTCCAGGTTGGAATGCGTCTGGACGTCAATGCACGGACGATGCCAGACCTCGCCGTAGTGATCTTCGGCAGCTACGACGCTTGAGTTGGCGATCTGAGAGCGCGCCGACGGCGGTCGCCACGCGATTCGCGGGTTGCGTTCGTTTGTTGGGTGACGAAGTTCCTGTCAGTATCCGGCCGGTCAAGCGATAAGGAGTCAGATGAAGATTTCACTTTCTGAGGGAACCTGGGACAAGTCGACTGCAGACATAGTCGCGATCGCCATTCCGTCGGGAACGACGGAGCTGGGTCGAGCGCTAGGCAAGGTCGAGCGGGTCACGGGCAAGGGCAGCATCAAGCCTCTCGCCTCCGATGAGCGGTTCGAGGGTAAGGTCTCGCAGACACTAAAGGTCACGGCGGGGGGCAACGCCAAAGCCCGTTGGTTGCTCCTGGTAGGCATCGGCGAAGAAGAAGATGCCCAGAAGATCGCGTGGAACATGGGACATGCCCTCGCGTCTGCCGCCCGCGCCCAGAAGAGCGCGGCGGTCGAGCTCCCCCAGGTCACCCCCGACTCGGTGCGCGCGGTGTCGCATGGGCTCGCCGCCGGCGTTTATCGCTATAACGAGTACAAGAGCGACAAGACCGCAGATGCGACCCTGACGTCTGCTGTGATCTTGGGCGCCCCGAAAAGCGCGCCGGGGCTTGGTGCCGCGGTTCGCGCAGGCAAAGTGGTCGCCGAAAGCGTCAATTTCGCACGTGACCTGGTGAATCGACCTCCCAATGACCTGAACCCCGTTACTTTGGCGCGCGCGGCTGCCGCGGAAGCTCGAAAGCTAGGCTTGACTTGTCGCGTCTGGAACAAAGCCCGAATCGAGAAAGAGGGGATGAACCTTCTACTTGCGGTGAACAAGGGAAGCGCGATCGAACCCCGGGTGGTTCACGTTATCTACAAACCCGCGCGTGCGAAGAAGAGGGTCGTGTTCGTCGGAAAGGGGCTCACATTCGACTCGGGCGGCTTGTGCATCAAGCCGGCAGCCTCGATGGTCGACATGAAGTGCGACATGGCCGGAGCGGCCGCCACGCTTGGCATCGTCTTCGCAGCGGCCCGACTCAAGCTCCCGGTGGAAGTTCATGCGGTGGTTGGCTCGACCGAGAACATGACCGGCGCAAAGGCCTATCGGCCGGGCGATGTGTACAAGTCTCTGCAGGGTCAGACAGTCGAGGTCGTCAATACCGACGCCGAAGGTCGGTTGGTGCTTGCCGACGTGCTCACTTGGTCGGCACGCAAGCTCAAGCCCGACTACATGATCGATCATGCAACCCTCACCGGCGCATGCATGGTCGCGCTCGGCCCTTGGCGCGCCGCGCTGTACACGAACGACGAGCTTCTGGCGTCGAAGTATCTCGCGGCCGCCGAAGGGGAGGGTGAGGCATTCTGGCGCATGCCACTCGACGCGGATCTTCGCCCCACGCTCAAGAGCACCATCGCAGACGTCAAACACATCGGGGGCCGCTTCGGCGGCTCGATTACAGCCGCGCTCTTCCTGAAGGAGTTCGTCGAAGAAACGACCTGGATGCACCTCGACATCGCGGGGCCGGCTTTCCTCGAGCGTGCACAGGGGCGGCTGCCGAAAGGCGGGACCGGGTTTGGTGTAGCGACTGGGGTACGGTTCCTGGAGGGCCTCTAGAGCCGGTACGGGAAGGTCACCTTGAACGAGGATTGCTTGAAGCGCGGGACGCGCGCGCGCTTGACCGCTGACTCGATGCACGCGGCGACTGGCGTTCCCTGGAACGGGCCCGACGTGACCTTGGCGCCACTGGCGCGACCGGTCTTGCCGCTGAACGTCACGTCGACGGTAGCCGTTCCTCCCGCGCCCTGCCTGCAGGCCTGAACGGCGCCGCTCACACCCTGAAGCGCGGTCTTGACGTCATCCCGTTGCGGCGCGTCGGGGAGGCTCGAGTCGCTCGAGCCGGATGAGGTGGTGCTGGTGTCCTTCGGTTTCGAAGGAGACGAGCCCCCAACGACCTCGTCCATGAGGGCGTCGAGATTGTTGCCGTTTCGCTTCTTCGGTTCCCGCTCCGGCTCCGGCGCCGCGTCAGCGGTGTTCCTGGAGGTTCGCTGGCGCCGCGGCGGGCTCGTGGAGCTCCGTTTTCTCGACTCCGCTTCCTCGGCCTCTCGCTCGGGCGCGGCAGCCGCCGCAGCCTCCTCGGCCTGCTCCCCGGGTGCCTCCTCCTCGAGCGTCGCCGCTTCGACCGGCTCGACTACGGCTGCGAGCGCCTTGTCCGGGGCGTCGGGAGCTGGCTGTGCAGCGGCCGCCATGTCGTTCGGGCCGGGTACGGCTCGATTCGCTGGCGGCTCGACCGCAGCCGTGATCTCGAGGGCATCGTCTTCCGAGCCGCCGAGCGCCATTCCGACTCCAATGCCTGCTCCCACGATAGCGATGACCGCCACGGCAGCGCCACCGATCCAGAGCCAGCGATTGCTGTCCGAGGTGTCCAGCGGAGTCGGTCCGAGCAATGGCGCGCCGAGCACCGACGCACCTCCGCCGGTCCCAATCGATAGAAGGTCATCAACGGCATGTGAGGGAGCTGTCCGGGTGCCCGGGGTGGTGGACTTGGCGAGCGCACGAATGTCGATGAGGCCAGAACCTTCACCTACCGCACGTTGAGCGACCTGCGCGCTCGATGAGCCGGTCGCTTGGCTTGCAACAGGGGATGATGCCGCCGGTGAGCCGCCACGCGAGGCGAGTTGCTGCAGGTTGGTCAAAGAGAAGAGCACTGAGTTCTCATTGCGCTGACCGGTCATGCGCTGCGGTGCAGATGTGCCTATCGCGCCTCCCCCAAAGCTCATGCCACCCGAGTCCTGCGAGGCGGCGGCCAATGGGGAGCCTTGGGACCCCGTCGGCGTGGGGCTCTCGTCGAAGCCAGCGAACATGTTGCTGCTCGTGTCGATCTCGCTGGTCGGTTCACGACCGCTACCGTCGCCGAAGAGATCACCGCCCGTGCCGAACGATGAGGTGTCGTCTGTCCCGGCCGACGCACGCTTGGCCTGTGCAGCGACGCCCCCGAACACCTGTGTGAGCTCTGGAGCGTCTCCTGCGACCTTCCAGTCGTCAAAGCCTTCCTTCCAAACGTATGAATCGAGACCAACGCTGCCCTTCGCAAAGAGTTGGCTGAGCTCGATCGGAGGGAGGGGTCCCTTCTGTTCCCCATCGACTACGATGTACCAGGTCGCCTCGCCTCCGCGGTCGTGGACCGAACTGGCCTCATCAAATGGGTGAGCAGCAGCCTGATCGCCGCGAACCTCGAGTACCGATGAGCACTTCTTGCACCGGATCTTGAAGATTTTCCCGGCGACCTTTTCGTCGGCGATGGAGTACTTGGCGCCGCAGCTATCGCAAACGATCTTCATCTATTGCCCCCGTCTACCTCCGGCCCAAGACAACTCTACGTGCGCCGGATCGAAGATTCCCCTGTATGACCGCGATCATAGCGGTCCTGTCCCGTGGCGAGCAAGAAGTCCACGAAGGTCTTGCCCGCGTGTTTGGACCCGCACCCTGTGCAATCCTTGGGTCTCTTAGTTCACGACCACCAGCTGAGTCCCGTCGCGGCCGCAGAATAGGTGGGCTGCAGCGTGACGAATCCCACATTCTGGGCAGATCTTGTTGGCATCGAGCCTCAAAGGGGGCCGTGTCGCGCTGGCAGCGCCGAACAGGCCATAGGGCATCAATTCATCGGCATCCTCAGGGCAAAACCCCGAATCGAACGGGTAACCACGTCGGCAGGTGGGGCAGATCATCCCCTGAGCGAACGGCCCGGACGCGGGCCCTTCCATCAATTCGACCCCATCGCGCACGCAGAAGCGATTCCGCGTCAGGTACTCCGAGCGGCACACCGGGCAATTCTTCACAGGCTCCGGCTCGAGCTCCGGCTCGAGCTCGGACTCGGGGTCCGGTTTGAGCGACGGCTGTGGCAGCGGCCGGACGCTGCGCTGCGTACCGGCGTGCTCGGCGGGGGACCCAGCGCTCGGCCGTCTTCGACGGGATCGGTTCTTCGCAAGCACCCCGAGTGCCAACAACAGGGAGAGCAGGGCAGCCAGCGTCCAGGCCATCCTTCAATTGTGAACGATCGTCCCAGCCAGACGCCAAAAAAAAGCCTGGGAGGCGGGGGCCGCCCGGGCTTCTTTCGTCGGATTCCGGCAGGCGCAGGGGCTCAGAGCTTCTTCACGGCCTCGGTGAGTGCCGGGACAACGTCGAAGAGATCCGCCACCAGGAAGTAGTCGGCGACCTGGGCGATCGGCGCCTCCTTGTCCTTGTTGATGGCGACTATCGTCTTGCTCCCCTTCATGCCGGCCAAGTGCTGGATCGCGCCAGAGATGCCGATCGCAACATAGAGCTTGGGCGCGACGACCTTCCCCGTCTGACCCACCTGAAGCTCGGGCGACACATACCCCGCATCGCAGGCGGCGCGGGATGCACCCATCGCCGCGCCCAGCGCGTCGACCAATGGTTCGATGATCTTAGTGAAGTTGTCGGCGCTCTTCAGGGCGCGGCCACCGGAAACGACGATGTCCGCCTCTGTCAGATCCGGACGCTCGCTCTTCACGACCTCGACACCAAGGAACTCGACTCTGTTCGCCAGTGGATCGCTCTGCACTGCGATGTCCTCCGTCGGGCTTTCTCCGCCCGATGGCTCTGCGGCCGCGAACTCGGATTGCCGCACCGTGACGACCTGCTTGTCCGACTTCATCTCGAGAGTACCCGACACGTTCCCGGCGTACATCGGACGCGTGTATGAGAGCTTGCCACCTTCGGTGTGCACCGCCGAAATGTCAGACGCGACGCCGGCGTCGAGCTTGGCAGCGACGCGGGGGAGCAGGTCCTTTCCGTAGGCGCTCGCGCAAGCGACGAGGACCTCGTAACCCTTTCCCGCTTCCGCAACGGTTGCTGCGTATTTCTCGCAGGTGTAACCGCCGGCGATCTCTGCCTTGAGCACCTTGCCGGCGCCATAGCCAGCCAGCTCCGAAGCGGCGGCCGCCGCGCCCTCACCGATCGAGAGGATATCGAACGAACCACCGGTCCCTTCCGCGATCTGACGTGCGGCCGTCACCGCACACAGAGTGGTCTTGCGTGCCTTGCCCTCAAGCAACTCCGCAACAACGAGAACATTAGCCATGTCTGATGCTTCCTTTCCGTTTCTCGAGGCTTAGATGACCTTGGCGGTGTTGTGGAGCTTGTCGACCAGCTCGGCGACGTCCGCGACGAATGTGGTCTCGCCAGAGCGCGCGGGCGGCAACTCGAACTTCGTGTAGTTGAGCGCCTTGTTGGTGTTCACGCCGAGGTCGCCGATCGACATCTGTTCGATCGGCTTCTTTTTGGCCTGCATGATGCCCTTGAGCGATGCGTAGCGGCCGCCGACCTCCAGCTTCGCGTATTGATGATCGCTGGGAGTCACGCCGTTTTTGACTGACTCCGGATGAAGAATGCGGTCGGAGGTGGTGAGGACGACAGGGCCGGTGACCTTCACCGTCGCAACCCCGGTATCGAGCTCGCGCTGGACTTCGAGGGTCTTGCCATCGTCGGCGGTCTTGATCCGCATCGCGTAGTTGACGATGGGCCAACCCAGCTTTTCAGCGAGCTTGGTCCCTGCCACATTGGAGTCTCCGTCGGCGGCTTGCTTGCCCATCACCACGAGGTCGGGCTTTTCCTTATCCACGATGGCCTTGAGGATCGCCGACACCACTCCCGCATCGAGGGCTCCCTCGTCGGCATCGACGAGGATCCCGCGCTCGGCGCCTTTGGCGAGGCCTTCGCGGATGATTCGCTGGGTGTGCTCATCGTTTGGACCGATCGACACCAGCACGACCTCGCCGACACGGGCGTTCTTCTCCGCGGCGTTTTCGGTCAGTCGCAGCGCGGCTTCCATGCTCCAGTCATCGAATGGATTCATCTTCCATTCGAGACCTTCCGATGTGACGGCCTTGCCATCTCCGCTCACCTTGAGCTTGCTTGCGTTGTCCGGATCCGCAACGCGCTTGATAGTTACGAGGATCTTCACGCTTCCTCCTCAGATCAAAGGGCCATTCAGGCTGATAAATAC
>JBAVOF010000645.1:0-4130 GCA_049691835.1 Polyangiales bacterium | reverse complement strand
CCTCGGGAAGCGCGCACAGCTCCGAATCGTGGCCGACCTCGAGCCCTCGTCACCGCCGCACGGCACCCTGACGGCACCGGGCTGAGGTGTCACCGGAGAAGCTTGTTAGATTTCAGCATCTTACATAAGAAAGGGGCGATCCGGCACGGACCGCCCCTTCTGGAAGCTCGCTGACCTCGCGGCGGGCTAGGCCCGTCGCTTGGCTGTGTGTGCGCGTATACGTTGCGTACACCACGACCGACTTCGTCTGGATTTCGAGCTCGAGGCTCGATGGGAAGCTTATTGAGCCTCACCGGCTTTGCGCGACACGTTGCGGCGCGATGCATTCCCCGTCGGGAAGCCTGCTAACCCCCCGCGTGAGTTGACGCACTCACTGGAGGAGCATTGACCGACACGTCCCACGCGCTGACGTCGTAGCGTTCGAGATGAAAATCTCGCGCTACCGTGGGTTCGCCTAGGTTGCCCTATGCTGTCCCTTCGGACGGAGTCCCAGCAGCGGTTCGGGTTTAGCGAACCACCGTGATTGGACCCCGCGACGACTCCCGCCGTACCTGAACCCTCGGTTTTCGACTCACCAAGGGCGCGTAGTGGGATGCGCATACCGCGGATCCTGTGGCTCATGCCGCGCTTCGTGCCGCTGCCGGAGCTCTCGCCCCGTGCGCAGCGGTGTCGCGCAGCATGTTCAGGCCGACGCGTGCAATCCAGAGTTTTGGTTTTCAAAGATGGGCACCCGCACCTCGTGAGACTACCGTCACCGGCTTCGAGCCGGCTTTCGGACGGTGAGCGGACGGTATCACCCCGTCCCACTCGCTTCGGCGGGCGCTCGCTCCGTCGGAACGGTCGAGCACCGGGCCTCTGACGCTCCGTCGCGGTCGTCGGTCGGCCCTAGTGCCAGGTGCCTCCGACGGCCCGTCTAGATCCTTCGCGGCCGCCTTGCGGTGAAGCAAAGCGGCGTCCCGAATCCGGCGCGCCTTCCACCGATGCCCGTCGCGTCGACAGCCTTCGTCAGAGCGTTCGCTCGACTCGGACCCACGCATCAGAGCATCGGCTTGTGCAATCCTCACGACCCACGGACACATCCGGCGTTTTTGGCGCCCTGACAGCGCAGCCTCTCGGCCACGCCTCTCCCCGTGAGAGTGAGAAGCAACAACTTTCGTTGCTGCCGTCATATGGGTTGACTCAAAGAACAACCGGACTCGCTGTCGCGATCTTCCGATCCCTTTTGTCCCCGATCCTCCTAGGTAGATCAACGAAATTCGCTTGTGGAAAACGTGTTTGTTTTTCCACAATCGAGCGCTTCGTGCTCGATTGACTCACAGCCCGTGCCCCAGTTTACCCGTTGTTTTCAGGGAGTTGGGTTGACTGTGATCCGGGTGGTTTGAACGGGGATTGCCGCCGGCGCGGTAGTTGGCATACCGAGTCCGCTCGGGCTGGGAGTCGCTCCAGTGGGAGTCGCTTCAGCCGTCGTCACCGGCTCCGTAGCTTGTTCCGGCGCCTCCAGAGGGGCATCGAAATCGAACGGCTTGATGCGCGGCTGCATGTTGCCAAAACGATCGACGCTCACCCAAGCGCCGTCAGGCAGCACGTACGCGCCCACGTCCTGGTCGAAGCGGGGCAACGCGACCTCGATCGGGGCCTTCACCTGGCCGCGCACGCGGCCCGGCAAGACTTCGACGGGCAGCGGTCTTGCAAGCTCGAAGTCGTAGCCACCCTTGTCGAACTCCATCACATAGAGCTTGTCTTCGAACTCGAACTCGCGGCGGTACACCATCGGTTGCTGGCCTTCGCGCGTGTGAGGGCGGTGCTCCAGAACGAACGACATGAGGCGCACCGCAATGTGGTTGTGCATGCGGTGGCAACCATGGGAGTGGCGCCGCATGATGCTCATGTAGTCGACCGACCCGTGCGTGCGGATGCCCTCGTCGCCACCGATCTGCAGTGTGCCGTCGGGTAAGCGGTAGTATTTTCGGTGATAGGCAGCCACCAGGCCGTACGCCGACGCATAACTCGGGCCCGTCGTATGGTAATCGACTTCAAAGCTGTTGTTCTTCTGCTTCACCAACATGGTGCGGGGCGGCGTGCTATCCGGCGGGACCCAGACGGGCGCGGCTGAGATGCGGCTCCAGACGCGCGGACCGATGGGCGAGTCCTTGTACTTCCACATGACGGAGCCATCTATGTAGTCGGTGCGCCAGCCGCCGACGGTCGTTCCGAAACGCGCAAGGGGGATCTTCTGACCGTTGTAGTCGACGAAAATCGTCAGGCGCGGACGGCGGCCCACAGGCTGGGAGCGGCCCTTGCCTTCTTCGTCGTAAGGGAACTCGTACCAAACATCGCCCCGGTCGATGGTGACGCTGAGCGGCATGTCGTCGCTGTAGTACGGTGGAAGCTCGACACCTCGAACCGCAACGACCTCGTGCGCGGGTATCTGGCCGAGCGATTCCAGCCAGGCAAACGTGGACTCTGCCGTTTGAAGCCCGAACGCCGAGATCACACGCTCCCGCAGCTCCGCCTCGAAATTCGGGACCGGCAGCACCTTGCCATCCTCGGTCTTGTACGTGCGCGGCTCACCCCCCGGCAGAGTCGCGGTGCTTCCGTCTTCGATGACCGCCGCGGCATGCATCGCGCGCTCGGTCAACACCCGAATCACCGCTTCCTGCTCGGTCTCCTGCGGCGTCTTTTTCAGCTCGGCCAACGTATCGACGCCGATGAAGCCCCAACCATAGACCCGATGTCGTCGCTCGAACTCGGCGAGCGCCTCGTGCGTGCGCCAATCGAAGAGGCCAGCGGTGTACTGACCGCGTCCTTTGAAGAAACCCTCGCATTGAAGCCTGGACTGCGCAGCCACGACCGCTTCGATCTCGGGCGCGAGCGTCTTATATTCTTCGAGCTGCTCCCAAGTGTCGTCGTCGGCGACCTGCTCTCGAGTGATGTCCTCGAGGCTCTCGACACCCACACGCTTGAGCAGGCTGCTCATTTGCGGCTTGAGCAGCTCGTACCGGGCCAGGCGACGCGCCGGACGGCGACCGGGCTCATAGGCGAGGAACCCGTCGAACTCTTGGAGTGGAACGAGGTCCAGCTCGTCCGCGCATTCGAGGGCGCGCACGTCTCGGAAGCGCTCTCTGAGCAAGGTCAGCGTCGGCAAGATGCCGTAGAGCTCGAGGTACTGATCCTTCGCGGCTCGGTGCCCGTGTCGATCCTTCGGGAACTCCCCACGCGCGAGGGCCAGGTAGGTGGCACGATACTCGCTCGGCTTGGGCGCCTCGTCGGGCGACGACGCCTCGGTGAAGATGTAAGGCGTCCAGTCCTCACCTAGATCCAGGAGCAGTCGTCTCTGCGCGTCGGCCTTGGCTGCGTCGACCTGCCCCTGGGGTTTCCCGTCCTGCCAGAGCACGACCGGCTCGCGGAGCACCAGCGGCGTCCCATTGGGGTCTGCAGAATCCGATGTCGGCTCGGGGTCTGCAGCTTGCTCGAGTCGAGCGGTCGCAGGATCCTGCTTCGGTGTGCAGCCACATACAACCGCACACGCCAGAATTGATAGTAATCCCAAGCGAACGTGAACCACGACCCATTCACCTTGGGGCTGAACGGGATCGGACGCAAGTTTCGCGCTGGCCGGGCTGGACCAACCCGCGTGCGGACGTGCTAGATGGCGCCTGGATGGGCTTTTTGGCGCGGCGCAAGGTGGGTTTGGTCCTCACACCGGCACTGTTCCTTGCCGCATGGTTTGCTCCCTTCGGACTGGAGCCCCGGGCGCAGCGCCTGGCGGCGGTGTTCGCGGCCGTGATGGTCGCCTGGGTCACCGAGGCCGTGCCCATCGCGGTAACGGCACTTTTGATTGGGCCCGCGATGATCGTCGTCGGGGTGACCGACAGCCAGAGCGCCTTCGCGCCTTACGCCGACCCGCTGATCTTTCTGTTCATCGGCGGCTTCTTCATCGCGAGGGCGATGACGCGTCACGGACTCGACCGGCGCATCGCCCGATCGCTCATGCAGTTTCGTTTGGTCCGCGGCTCCCCAATCCGCATGCGGATGGCTTTCATGATGACGGCGGTGCTCCTCTCGATGTGGATCAGCAACACGGCGACGACGCTCGTGATGCTGCCCATCGGCCTGGCCGTGCTCGAAGC
>JBAVOF010000644.1:0-5113 GCA_049691835.1 Polyangiales bacterium | reverse complement strand
TCACGAAGGCATTCTGCGAAGACGCACGATTTTTTCAGCCAAAAAACGGCGCGCGGGTGGATGCGATTCGCGAGGAGATCGCGCGCCGCGACCTACCCGCCGAGCTGGAGGCCATCGCCCTGGTATCGCTGATGGAAGCTGCTGATCGAGTCGACTCCACCACCGGAGTACAAATGGCCTATTTGAAGCAATGGGCTGCTCGCGCGTTCAACGACCTCGAGCTCCGGATGCCTGCGATCGTTCCGGGCGCAGGAGAAGCGCTTCAATTGGATGCGGTCGAGGCGGCGTCGCGGATCGAGGCCGACATCGCGTACATCGATCCCCCCTACAACCAGCACAGCTACATGGGCAACTACCACGTCTGGGAGAGCCTGGTTCGCTGGGACAAGCCTGAGACGTATGGGATCGCCAACAAACGTCTGCAGTGCAAGGACTACACGAGCGATTTCAACTCCAAGCGCCGTATCCGGGATGGATTGCGGGCAGTCTTCGCATCCGTGCGGTCTAGGCACCTCCTGGTCTCCTTCAACAACGAAGGATACGTCGGCCGCGAGGAGATGACTTCGCTCTTGTCTGAGAAGGGACACGTCGGCGTGGTCGCCGTCGACTTCAAACGTTACGTCGGCGCCCAGATCGGCATCCACGGCCCCAATGGTCAAAAGGTCGGCCGAGTGAGTCATTTGCGCAACAAGGAATACTTCTTCGTGGTCAGCAAGAGGCGCGACACGGTGGACGGCGTCGTGCGGGAGATCGAGTCGAGCATCGCGAGCGCTGCGCTTGCGTCGCGCGTCGCAAGAGGCAAAAGGAAGGGTCATGAATCTGAACGACGTGTTGAACGATGAGGTCAAGCGGGCCTCGATCATCGAGGAGGTTTGCAACCTGGTCGACGAGGAGGTCGGCAAGCAACGCGGTATCAGCGGTATCGCCGTGAAAGCGGGGTACAAGTTGGTGCAGGGCGTAAAGCCCGGCTTCGTGCGCAACGTCGTCCGCTCCCTGCTTCCCGAGTTCGCAGCCGCGCTCGAGCCAATTCGCGGGCAGGCAGTCGCACAAGGAGACTCGATTAGCAGCTACTTCGAGGCGCACACGCAGGAGATCGCCGAGGCCTTGCTCTCCGTCACCGATGGTCGAGCGCAACGCTCAGAGCACGGCTCGGTGAAAGGCACCTACGCTAAGCTCCGCGGCTCGGCGCGCAAGAACGTCGAAAGCGCGGTTCCCGGCCTGGGTCGTATCATCGAGAAATACGCCTGAATGCAGTACTTCGAAGACATCCAGGTCGGAAACGTCAGAGAATCGACCGAGGCGTATGAGCTGACCGCTGAGGAGATCATCGATTTTTGCTCGAAGTGGGACCCGCTTCCCTTTCATACCGATCCAGAGGCGGCCGCCCAGACGCCGGTGGGACGGCTGTTCACATCGGCGATTCACACGGTGGCAATTGCAATTCGGCTCGGGCATCGGTTGCAAGCCGAGCCGGTCGCGACCGCGATCGGGCTCGGTTGGGACGAGGTTAGATTCCATGCCCCCGCTTGCGCCGGTGACCGCCTTAGGCTGCGCGGTGAAATCATCGAAGCCCGCCGGTCGGAAAGCAAACCCGAGCTTGGCATCATCCGCAGCCAGCTGAGTCTCAGCAATCAGCGCGGCGAGCTGGTGATCAGCTTCAAAGCCGCCGCGATGCTGAAGCGACGCTCTCAGTCGAGTTAGCCTCGGCGAGCATCCCGATCACGGCGGCGCGGGTACGTTCGCGCAAGTCGGTCACTGCGGCTGCTTCGTCCAGCTCCGCGTTTGGGTAGAGCGGTTTGCCGATTCGGACCGTGACGAGGCGGTCCTCGGGGCGGTTGCTACCGCCGGTGTCCACCGCCTCGCGCGACATCAGCGTGAACGTGCCCCTTAACGCCACGGGCACCACGGGCTTGCCGGTCAGCACCGCCGCGTGGAAGGCGCCGTTCTTGAATGGCCTGAGCTTGCCGTCTTCGGTCCTGGTTCCTTCGGGGAACACGAGCAGCGGCTTCTCGTCGCGGAGGACGCTCTCGAACGCCTCTGTGACCGCGGTGGCGGCGTCCTTGCCCTGGTTCCGGTCCACTGGCACGTGCCCGGCCAACTTCAGGTGCCAACCCAGAAACGGGATGTTCATCAGCGAGCGTTTGGCCGCCCACTTGAAGTCGCCAGGCAAGGCGGCGCCCAGAACCAGGATGTCGACCAAGCTTTCGTGGTTGCTTACGAAGACGAAACCGCCGTCCGGTACGTTTTCTTGCCCCGTGGCCTCGATGTAGATCTTCAGACCCTTGGCCGAGGACGCACTCCATTTCTTGGCGGCCCAGGTCGACGCCGCGCCGCCGGTGAGTGGCCCGGCGGTGATCGAGAGCACACCCCAGCCAACGGTACGGGCTCCGAACGGAACCCATTGTTTCAGCCAACGCCCGCGCTGGCGCCAGCCCATCTCGCCACCTTTGCGGAAAATGCCCCACTCCGTGCGCGCCCAGTCGACTGTGTTCTTCAACCCCATCCATGCTCCATCTACCACTGCGGCCCCGACATGAAAAGCACCTCCGCGAGGTCAGCTCATCGGCGGGACCGGTGGCGGCGGGACGTTGGAGAGATCGAGTCCTTCCGGCAGTGGACTATACGGAAACTCGAAGTTCACGGATTTCGCATACTGGTAGAGCGCGGGACCGTACGAAGTGAAAGGCGTGGGCCGAGCGCCCAGCTCCGCGATCGCACGCGAGTTGTCGTACACGATGTCGGTCGCCATATAGGGGATGAACACACTGAGGAGAGCGCCGATGCGCTGAACGCTCCGGACCTTGGACAAGTTGGCGAGTGCCTCCATCACGCGCTCGAACGGGGCCGCCAGTTGGCCGGCGAAACGGGGCACGCGCCGGCCGAGGGCAGACGAGAACGCTTCGGCGATCTCTCCGATGGTTCTCGACTCGGCGCCCGCACTCAAATGGTAGGTGTCGTACGAGAGAGCTTCGCGAACGTGCAGGGCGGCGATGCTTGCTCCCACCCAGTCGGCGTTTACGATGTCCAGCCGGATGTCGCGTGACAACGGCAGCACGGGCAGATCGGTGAACGTGCAAACGGCCCGAACCATGTCGAACTGCGTCGTCTCCGGAAACCGGGAGTCGCCGATCACGCTGCTCGGGCGGAGAACCAAGCACGGAACGTCCGGCAGAAGCTCCCGCACCATGTGCTCGCAAAACTTCTTCGTCCTCGTGTAAGGGTTGAAATCCGGCTGGCGCCAATCGAGTGGCTCATCTTCCATCACCAGCGCACCTGGGCGTCTGCCGGACACCGCCACCGTCGAGACCTGCGTGAAGCGCCGCAGCGGGTGGTCTTCCTGGATGGCTCGTGCGAGCTTGATGACCGACAGCGTTCCGCGAAGATTGTGATTCGTGCAGGCGCGTTCGGAACGGAAGTTGAGCGCCGCCGCAACGTGAAGCACCGATTCCGCGTTCGAGATGAGCCAATCGTAGTCGCCTGTCGAGACCCCCAGACCAGGCGATGTCAGATCACCGCTGATGAAGCAGACCCGATCGAGATGGCGATGGAACTCGTCGGCTTCCATGTGAAGCTGAAGCGACTTCCAGAGCCGTTCGACGCCTAGGTCGTAGTCTGGGGCGCGAATCAGTAGCGCGAGCTCGTGGTCCGTGTTGCGAAGAAGCCATTCGGTGGCGTACGAACCGATGTACCCGGTTGCGCCAGTCATGAAGATCGCCATCGAAGCTCATCGTTGTGGGCCTGGTGACGAAGTCAAGAGCGCCACCAGGGCGTCCGGCGCATCGATGTGCACCCAGTGGCCAGCCTCCTCGATGATCTGCACGGAAACACGTGAATTACGCGCGGCGATTCGCTCGGCCCGGCGCCGGTCGGCCGCGGTGAACACCGGAGAGCGTCCTCCGATCACCAGGTTGATCCTGGTGCCATCCGGCGGCATCTCTACGATACCCCAAGAGTCGGTTCGCGCGTAGTCTTCGATGAGCTCGCTGATCACGGTGAGGTCCGGTCCAAACACACGGCCACCGCCTTCCGTTCTGCGGAGGTTCATCGCAAGCCACTGTGCGATGGGCTCAGGCTGGCCAGCTTCGAGCAGTGCCGCGACGAAAGCTTCCCGCGACGCCCAGCGCCGCGGGAGCGCTTCGAGCGTGCGGATCACTTCGGCGGTTGCCGTGGTGTCGCGAAATGCCGTGTTGGCGGACGGGGATGAGTCGATGATCCAAGCCTCCGTGCTCTTGCCCTCACGTGAGCGCAGCCACTCCAAGACCACCTTGCCACCAAAGCTGTGGCCGAGCGCGCCTCCGATCGCGATGGCTAGGGACCGCTCCAACTCTTCCAGATCGGCGGCCACGGACCGAAGCGTGTGCGGCCCCGGTAGCCCGAGTGAGTCTCCATGCTCACGGAGATCGACCAGGACCGCTCCCCATGTCGGCCGCGCCGCGACGAAGCGACGTGCGATCGCCTGCCAATTGGCCCGAGTCCCGAGGATTCCGTGTAGAAAGAACATATACCGCTGGGGATCGGCGGACTTGGACGTGATGATGCCGTGAGCCAACACCCCGCTGCTTACCACAGAAGATCTGGCGGCCCGATCAAGGGGTCACGGCTCTCGCAGGCAGGGGCGGAATCAGTTGCATCAGGGCCTTTTCCAGGCGGAAAACGGCGCTATCCGACATGGGCCGGCGCTTGATACGGGCGCGACCTGTCTCGAGATTCTCCAGATAGTGTTGCATCTTCCGCCGAGCCTCGTGGATACGCCATGCGATCGTTCCCTCGGTCGTTTCGAGAACGATGGCGGCCTCCTTGTAGCTGAGCCCCTGTAGGGTCGTGAGGACCACGGTCGTCTGCAAGAGCTGAGAAAGCTGGTCGAACGCTTCCAGCAGCGCCCTATACCGGTCGCGGAGCTGGACTGCGCGCTCCGGGTCCCCGTGCGAGTCGACCGCGACGGCCGCCACCAACCGAGGGTCATCCAGTGGGACCGAACGCCTGCGTTTTTGATCGCGTTTGGCGTTCAGCGCCCGGTGTAGCGTGATTCGGTAGATCCAGGTGAAGAACTCACTGCGCCCCTCGAAGTCTGCAAGCCTATGATACGCCTTGAGAAAGGCATCCTGGGTGATGT
>JBAVOF010000643.1:0-7196 GCA_049691835.1 Polyangiales bacterium | reverse complement strand
GGGATCGGGTATCAAATCCGACCATGGATGTCTGTGTGGCTTGGCTATGCTTGGGTGTCCGTGTTCGCCGACGCGACCGGGACACGCCTCCACGAAAATCGAATCTGGGAACAGCTCACCCTCGATTACCGGAACATTCCGGGCTTTCTGTTCCAGTCGCGCACCCGATTCGAGCAACGCTTCGCCGACGGGCTGCCATTTTCGCCGGTTGGGCTTTTCAGCTCCGACGAGGTCAGCACGGTGGTCACGGCGGACGCCGGCGCCAGCCAGCTGAGGCTGGCCGTCACCGCAGCCCGGTTTCTGATCAACGGGCTTCCGGTCGCTTTGGTGCCAGAGGGTTTCATCGACCTCGAAGCCGGCCAAGGCGATTGTGACGCGCTCGCGGCGGACACGGGCTCCGGCCCGCTCACCTTCCCGGTGGAATAGCGGGCTTTCGTCATGTTTTCGAGACCTGCGCCGCCTGCGCCGATTTTCTTGGGCGGATGTCCTATTGCTGAGGGATCTCGTTGCAGACGTCAAACGCGGCGTAGTACTCGTCGTCGCAAGCGCCATCCACGAGGATCTGATTGCAGGTCTTCGAGGCGCCGCAGTCAAAGTAGCTGATTAGCGCCGCTGTGCAGTTGGCGTTGGCGTTGTACTCGTTCAGTTGGGTGTAGTAGTTGATGCAGTCCTGAGCCGAATAGTCTGGAATACAGTCGGGGGCGACGTTCATGCAGAACGCGCTCAGGGAGGCCGCGAAATCGGGACCCGTGCCGCCCATGCCGCCCGTGCCGCCTGCGCCTCCCATGCCTCCTGCGCCACCGTTACCGCTGCCATCGCTACCGCACCCAGTGAGCGCAAGCGTTGCCACGGCCAACTTTGGTATGGTCTTCTTCGGATTAAACATCGAGTCCCTCCCCTTCGTGACCGCGGACGATACCGCGGAACGCGTGGCGAGGCAAAGGTGCTACATGGGCTAATCGAGCTATCATCGTCCCCCTCGAGGCTTTGCATTGATCATCGTGACTGGCACCAAGCGTTCGGGAACCTCCATGTGGATGCAGCTATTGGAGGCCGCCGGGTTTCCTCCCATCGGAAGCGCGTTTCCGCGCAATTGGGAAAGTACGATCAAGGACGCCAACCCGGCAGGCTTTTACGAGTCGGAGCTGCGTGGCGGAATCTTCTACGCAACCAACCCCCATCCCAAGACCGGTGTCTATCTGTTCCCAGAAGACACGCGCCGCCATGCCGTTAAGGTGTTCATTCCTGGGCTGATCAAGACCGATCGGGCATTCATCGACAAAGTCATCGCAACGATTCGCCCTTGGCGGCAGTACGTCCACTCCTTGAATCGACTGTATGAGATGGAGCGCGAGGCCAAGGTCCAGCGCAATGCTCCGGACGACGTTCCCGGCCCAGTGGTCATGCCTCCCCTCATCGAATGGTGGGTGGAGAATTTCTCGCTGATCAGCGATATCGTCACCAGACGCCATCCGTTCTTCATGGTTGCTTATGAATCGGTCCTGGAAGATCCAGAAAAAGCGCTCCGGCCCGTGTTCCGTTGGATTGGCGAGGGCAACGTGGACGCAGCCATCGCAGCCGTTCACCCTGAGCTTCGGACCCAGAACGAAGAGCTCGACGACCCGACCGAGATATCGGACTTCGAGCTCGAGCCCGAGGCGGTCGAAGTCTTCGACGCGCTATACGAAACCGTCCGGACCCAATCGCCGCTCCAACAGGCGTTTGTCGACCGCCTCAACGAGACCAATCGCCTGCTGAGACCGAGAATCGAACCCGTGGTCAAAGAAACGGCCCGCGCCCAAGTCGAGCGCAGACGCCTTCTCCAAGCCCGTCGAAAGGCCGGAGAGGACGCCGAGCCTGGCTCCTAGTGGATCCGCTGGGATACGACGACCCCGTACGATCCCTGCTTGCTGGCGGACCGCAGAACCGCTAAAAATGACCGCGGCGACTGGAAGGGGAAGCCGGGCGGCGCGATTGGGCCGACCGGGCGAGTGCCGGCGCTTTGATGAATGGAGGACCCAGTGAAGCTCAAGCAAGCATTTCTACTCTCTGCGATTACGCTGGCCCTGGCAGCCAACTTCGTCGGATGCAAGACAGACGACACGGCGGTCAAAGCCCTAGAGGATTTGACGAATCAGCTGTCCAACCAGGTGGATGAGCAGAACCAGGAGCTCGCCAGCCTGGCCGAGGAGCATCAAACCTGCATGAAGAACTTGGCCACGACGAAAGGTGAGGCGGTAGTCATCTCGTCCACCGACGCCAAGGTCGACGCTCCCACGCTGGAAGGGGATGTCAATGTGGCTTCCTTGGAGGCTTTCAAGACTTCACTGAACGACACGATCGAAAAGCAAAAGGCTGCGCTCGCCGAGCTGAAGACGAAGAACGAACAGTGCGCGAAGGACCTGGAAGCTGCGACGGCGGAAGCGGAAGCCGCGGCCAAAGCCGAAACGGAAGCCGCGGAGGCCAAGGCCGCCGCCGCTGAGTCCGCAGCGAAGAAGAAGGCGGCTGCACAGAAGAAGGCAGCTACCAAGCAAAAGGCCAAGGCCGAGAAGTGGAAGAGATGACCTCGGGTTATCCCTTCACCGACTGACTCGGATACGACATCTCGAGGACGAGGCAGCCTTCGTCGGTGCGGAAGGGGCCGTGCGGTTCACCGGGCGGCCGGCTCGCGTAGTCGCCGGTTTGTTGGTCGACGGCGAGCGTCAGCTCTTCGGCCATGCCTTCGAGGCCTTCGACTGGTCGCCAGTCGGCGCGATGCTCGTCGGAAAGCGGGTTGTAATAGGTGCGCGTCGTCTTGGGCATGGTGGGGCGATGGTAGCTATTTCTTCGTGCGGTGTGAACGTGCCGCCTTGGGTGCGCTCCAAGTGGCTGCAAGCCGCAAGAGCCATCACCTTCCCCTACGATTTGGACGTCGCCGTGGCTGCGCCACCCTTTCCGGTTCGTCTTCTTGGAGGAAGTGGCCGCAGGCCGGGAGCGCGGTGAGCTCGGCTTCGCGATGGCGCGGTGGGTCTTGCCGAGCTCCGGGAGGATGTTGCGGTAGAGGTGCGCGGAAGTTGGGAAGCCGTGGAGGAGAAGGATGGGATCGCCCTCACTGGGAGGACAGCTCGGTCATCGTGCGATGATGCATGCAGAGCGGGCTTCGCGAGAGGCCTTGGTCACGACGTCACGCCGGCACTCGCGCCTTGCTTCGCGATGGCCAACAACTCGTCGAACCTGGCGCGGAAATGGGCGGTGATTTGTTCTGGATCGGGCACGAGCCCGGCGTCCGTGATCACGCCGACGCTGACTTTGCCGTCGTAGCTGAAGATGCTGACCCCGAGGCCCAGGTGTCCCGCTTGGGGAACCCAGCCCACGATGTTCTCGATCTTGCTGCCGGCAATGTAGAGCGCCTGACCGGGTCCGCGCACGTTGGTCACGACTGCGGTGGCGCGGGACCCGAAGATGTTCAGCCCCTGCTCCTCGACCTGCCGGGGCGTCACGCCGAAGATGCTGAGCAAGCTGTAGAATGTGACCGCCTCGATCGACTGCTTGATGGCATCCATGCGCTTCTTGGTCTCGCGGAGCCGTTGCACCGGGTCGGCGATGCTCAGCGGGAGAGCCAAGAAGACGAGGCCGAAGGCGTTGCCAAGCTCGATGCCCCGTTGGGGCTCGCGGAGGTCCACCGGGAGCTGATAGGAAGGCTGATAGGAAGAATAGACGCTCTTTCAACGCGGGGCGCCAGGTGACATAACATCTGTACCGCGAAATTCGGCTCTCAGTTGTACGACCGGGCGCATGGGTAACCGGTTCACGGTCTAAGTCGTTTCCACTGTGGGGATTTCGTCATTGGTCTCTTGCGTCCGGCGACGCCGCCTGCGCCCTCGAGTCAGCCGACCTTTGTAACTGAGGCTCCCAAGTTACAGCGGTCCGCAGTGACTCTTACAGTTTCCGTCATCGCGGGCTGTGAGCCCGAGCGCTTGTCCCCCGAGCGTGGAAGACAGACGTCTCGGCCCTCGTGCCGAATCGTCCCGTTGGGCCGCACCCGGACCACCACGACGTCGTCGTCGTACTCGGGCTCGCGGAGCTTGGTTCGGTAACGCCGTGGTGACGGCTCGTAGAAGTTCGCCGGAGGGTGGATTGCGTTCGTGTCGACTGTTTGTATCCGGTTTTCGTGCTGATCCCGAACATGCAGCGCAGCGTCACCATGCTGTGCTCGCCGCTCAGGCGCGCTTCGATGAACTTGATTGGTTGCTCCGCGGGGCGGGTGTCCTTCCACGGCATGGCTGCGCGTTTCGCAGTCACGCCAGCAGGTGTCACCCATGCGCCTGGTCCGGTTCCTCACCTATCCGCCCGGTGCGTACACAGCATGAGCCGGATGGGCGAACAGAGCCGAACTTGAGAATGACACCTCAACCGAACGAGTAATCGTGCGGGGCGAGCTATCCGACTCTGGGCGGCCTACGGCGGGGTCTACGGAAGCAGCTGCGTCACGGAGTCGAGGCCACCGGATCGCATGTGACGAAGCCCTGGGTGACGAAGCCTGCCCGCACCGGCAAGCGGACCGAGCTGTCGGTGCTTCCCGGCCAGCCTGCGACGATCACGCAGTTGCTCGCCGTTCCGCCAAGGTCGAGCTCCCAGGTCCCTGGCGCCACCTCGATGAGCCCTCCCGCGCCGGACGGTGCGGTGGTGGCGCTGAGGTCGCGGGTCGGGAACTCGTTCTCGTCTAGATAGAAGACGGTGGCTCCGGGGTCAGGCGTGAGCGTCACTCCAGCGATCCCGTTATTGCTCGCCGTGACGGGTGCGGTCAGCACCGAGATGGCAGCCAAACCGTTGTCACCCAGGGGATAGGGTGTGTTGAGCACGCCCGCGAGGAGCGTCGCCGTCTGGTCACTCAGAAGAGGGGTGAGTTGCGTCGTAATGTCCTGGTCGCTGGTCGTCTGAGGCGTGAGCGTCGGTGTGTACCCTTCCGCGGTGACCAACAACTCGAGCTCCGCGTTGGCAGGAATCTCGAGTTGAACGATTCCGTCCGCATCCGATGTCGCGCAGTTGGACGTATCGGCGACGCATACTTCTGCGCCTTCGAACGGAGTATCCTCGTCCGAGCCCGGATCGAATTCGACGACCGTGAGGTCGAGCGTGACCGTCTTGTCTGATTCGGAGTTGCCGCAGCCCAGCACGACGACAGTGGCCAGTACTCCAACCCGTTGCATCGTTCGTATCATTGGTCTTCTCCTTCAGCCTTCTCGAGGACGAGACCAGGTACGGCGAATTCGGACAATACGTAATTGTCAACGAGGATGACGCAGGATCGTCGTTTCCCAATCAACGGGAATCTCCCGTGCCGACAGTCGTGGTCGGACGCGGCGGAGGCCATCTAGCGTTCAGAGGTCGGTTCTAGCGGGTCGACAGAACCGACGTGCCGACCGCTGGGGCGAGTCGTCAGCCTTGCTGCTAGCCTCGCGGAGCCGAGAGCGAGAATGACGACGAACGACAGCGAAGACCGGGCCCAAACGGCTCAGGTTTCGGGGCCTTCGCGCGAGGCCGTCAACTGCGGCCTCGAACGAGGACAGCCGCCAAAAAAAACCACCGCGCTGCTCACCGGCGCGGCAGGCAAAATCGGCAAGTACGTCATCGCCGAGCTCTCACGGCGCGGCGTCGAGGTGTTGGCGACCGATCTCGTCTGCAAGTCGATTCCCCCGGCGACTCGATTCGAGCGCTGCGACCTCACCGATGCCGAAACTTCGATGAGGTCTTGCGTGTGGTGGACGCTTTGCAGACGGCCGATCAACACGGCGTCGCGCAATTACTTCGCTGGCCAGAGCTTGCAACCTGCACGGCGACGTCGGTCGAAGAAGACGCTGTGCAGGCATTTGCTGGCAGCAACGCCCTAAAATCGTTAGTCTTCCCGGGATTGGACGGGGTCACGCGAAACCGGCACATTCTTTGCTTGGGGAAGCGCGAACGAAGAACAAAGGAGATTCGATGCTCATCCTCGCTTATCTCGCCCTCGGGCTGTCGTCGTTTGCCGCTCTGTACGGGCTGACGTTGGTCCTCGACCGAATCTGAAAGGAAACTCCCATGCTGATTCTCGCCTCCATCGTTTCCGCGTTTGCCTTCGTCTACCTGCTGGTTGCGATCGTGCGACCGGAGAAGTTCTAGGACGTCGATCATGAACCTCACGTTCGGTCTGCTTCTCTTCGTGGTCACGGCCCTGCTCGCATGGCCTTTTGGCCGCTATATGAGCTGGGCCCTCGGCCCTTCTGCAAACGATCGTTTCGATCGAGTCATGGAGCGTGTGCTCGGACGCGGGTCGCTCGAATCTCAGACGTGGAAGACGTACTCCTTGTCGCTCATCGTCTTCAATGCCCTGATGTTCGGGTTCGTCTTCCTGGTCCTGACCTTCCAGCACTGGTTGCCGTTCAACCCGGACGGCAAGGGTGGGCTCGAGCCGAGCCTCGCCTTCAACACGGCGATGTCGTTCACGACGAACACGAACCTGCAGCACTATTCGGGTGAACAATCGCTGAGCTACTTCTCGCAGATCTTCGGCATGGCGTGGCTCCAGTTCGTATCGGCTGCCACTGGCATCGGTGCGCTGGCCGCGATCGCCCGCGCCCTTGCTGCCAAGGGGAAGGTCGGCAATTTCTACCGCGATCTGGCGCGCGCGACCGTGCTCGTCCTTCTTCCCGTCGCGACGGTGGTTGCCCTGGTCCTCATCGTCCTTGGGATGCCGATGACCCTCGACGGTGCCGCGGTCGCGCAGACGCTCGAGGGCGCTGTGCAAACCATCGCCCGAGGTCCCGTCGCGGCGATGGTGACGATCAAGCAGCTCGGTACCAACGGTGGCGGCTACTTTGGTCCCAACAGCACCCATCCGTTCGAGAACCCGTCTTTCTACTCCAACTTGATCGAGAACTTCGCGATTCTCTTCATTCCCATGGCGAGCGTGTGGATGTTCGGACGCCTGGCGGGTCGCATCAAGCACGCAGCCGTGGTGTTCGGCGTCATGACGGTGATCTTCTTCGCCATGTCGACCAGTTCCGTCGTGATGGACGCGCAGCCCAATGCAGCGTTTGCCCACCTTCCGGTGGACCAGAGCCTCGGCAATCTCGAGGGCAAGGAGCTGCGCATCGGAACACCCGGCGGCGCGTTCTGGGCGGTGTCCACCACGGCGACCAGCAACGGCTCGGTCTCCGCGATGCACGACAGTCTCAATC
>JBAVOF010000642.1:0-18685 GCA_049691835.1 Polyangiales bacterium | reverse complement strand
ATGCAGGACGGTGTCGATGAAGACCTGGTTGTTGGAGCCGGCCTCGTAACAGAAGGTCGTGTCCTGCCAGCCGTCGACGCGAACCATGTCGTTGTCGGTCGGATCGGTGTCGTAGTCCTTGGCGTATAGGTGATCGACACAGCGCCAGTTGGCTCCGCAGTCCAGATCGGAGAGCAAGGTGCCGCCCACGTCCTGGAAAGTGGTCAGCGAGCACGCCGCACTGGTGCCTCGGCGCGTCTCGAACGCATACGCCTGCCCGTCGTCCAGCAGCCCCGCTCCACCATCGTTCATGTACAGCACTTGATGCGCACGGCCGTAGGCCATCGACATGTATCGGGCGCGCTGGAACAGCGACACCACGTCACGGGCGACCATGGCCACCCGCCGGTCGGCCAGGCCATCGCTCATGCTCGGCAGGGCCGCGCTCACCAGGATCCCCATGACAGCCAGGACGACCATCAACTCGACCAGCGTGAACGCATCGCGGCTCTCTCTAGATTCCCAGGGCACAGGCCTCTGTCTTGCAACAGCCGTACCGAAATCAGAACGCCGCTAAGTTATTGAAATTATTGAATGGCGTCCCAGCCTCGCGGCGCGGAAGCCCTGAACAAGATGCGGTCTCTATGAAAAAATTACAGATCCAGAGTACGCGGGCCAATGGAACAGAGGACTCGGTGCGGAAGAGAGGACTCGAACCTCCACGTCCTTTCGGACACATGAACCTGAATCATGCGCGTCTGCCAGTTCCGCCACTTCCGCAAAAAGAGCTGGCCAGATACTGGTTGGCCTCGTCGCTGTCAAGGCAGGTCAGGCGGCGGCGGAGTGCATCCAGAGCTTCTGCGCGCCATGCATCGAAACCGCTAGCACGAGGCCCCGCATCGAGAGCCGACATCGCTTCGCGTCGACCAAGCCCTGTGCATCGAGCCGGGGCAAGAGCGCCTGAACGCGGGTTTCCGGAACGTTCAGCCAGGTCGCCAGGGCCTCAACGGTCGCCGGAACATCCGCGCGGCCCATCTCGTAGAGCGTCTCGAGGAGGCTCCAACCAAGTATTTCGTCTTTGTTTTTCATCAGAGAAAGAGGATCGCCCAGCACTGATAATAAGTCCAGTTTTTGGTGTTCAGTACGTCCGAAACCTACAAGACAGCGAATTATATCCGGTTTTCTGATCAGATCTCAAGCTCGATCAGCAGGAACTTGTTGCACTCCCGCTGGGTCGAGAGCTCTCGGATCCTTCGCTTGGGGACCAGCTGGCGAAAGCGCTCAAGCCGACTGTGCTCGAGCACGACGTACGCTCTGCGCCCCTCGTTTTGCTCAAGCCACTCGCCGATCCGCTTGTTGTCAGTCTCGGCGAACACGTAGACGCGGTTACCGGTGTAGAAGTTCTCGCCCTTCCAGTTCATCTGCCACGCGAGGAGGGGCTCGTCCGGGCTCTCGCGCAGCGCGTAGTAGCGCTTCGCCAGCTCACGTATTCCCCAATGATCCGAGAGGTCGACCATGTAGACGTTCAGGGCCCAGGCGCAGAAGATGACCGCCACGCCGAGGAGCGAGCGCGTCGCTACGGGCCGCCACGATCGAAAGGCGGCCGTCGTGGCGGCGACTCCCGCCGCCAACGCGAAGCCGCTCAAAATCGCGCGGTAGTCCAGGTGCTCGGGCCAGGGCCGACCATAGTTGTACACGAAGAGATGGATCAGCCGCTCGTTGCCCTGGGGCCGCGCGGAGGTCGCCCAACTCAGGTCGCGTCCGACGAACGCAAGGACGCATGCGCCCAGCAGCAAAGCCACACCCAAGCTGAGGTTCGAGCGTGCGGGGGCCGGCTTGGGTTGTGCCTTGGTTAGATCCCATCGAGCCAGCGTTGCCAGCAGGGCGCAGAGGACCAGCAGCGCGCACGCTTTCATCGGTTGGGCTTGCTGCAGGACCCAATCCTGCACCTGCACAGCGTCTGCGGGAATCACGCCACGTGGGTCTCCGGTGAGCCAGGCAAACCCTGCAATCGCGCACAGCCCGGCGGCAACCGCGAGGAGGGTCGCGAACGGCCGTTTCGGACCCCAGCATTGTGCCAGCGCAATCCCGATGAGAATTCCGGCCGGAATGATGGTGGGCAGAATGTAGTGGTGGAACTTGGTCACCATCGCGCTGAACAAGACGAATGACGACAAGAGCCACATCCCCAGGAACAGCGATGCCTCTGCGCGGGCATCGCGATCGGAACGGGAACGAAGCCAGAGAGCGACCATCAGAGCCGCCGGCACGAGCGCGATCCAAGGGAAGGTGGCGTAGCCAAATTGCGCCAGGAAGTACTCCACCGTCCCCTTGTCACCGTGAACCCCGCTAGCGAGCCTGTTGATGTGATCGTGGATCAGAAGTCGATTGGTGAATGCCGTGCCATGCCGGACGTACATCGCGAGGTACCAAGGTAGGCTCACGGCGATCACGATCAGCGACCCGGTCGAAACCCGGAGATCGCCGCGTCCGAGCAGCGTCCAGCGGCGCGACGCAATCAGGTACAAGAGAGCCGCAGCGCCCGGAATAGCCAGCCCCGGGAGACCCTTCGCCATGAACGCGATCGCGCAGAAGAAGTAGAACGCGTACATCAGGAGCGGCCTCATGCCCCGTTCCCTGCGGATCAGGGCTACCAGCAGGGCGAGCATCGAGAGCCAGAGGATCCCCTGCACGAACGGTTGAGCGCCCACGCCTCCGATGCGGGGCGTCTGATCGTGGGGGTTCGGGTTTCCTGGGACGTCGATGTTGCCGGCCGAGCCGTAGAGAAACCGGTCGGGATGGGCGACCAAACCGTGGCCTGCGATCCAGGAGATGTTTCTCGAGATCAGATAGACCGCCTGGGGAAGGACGAGCAGTACGATCGCAAAGACGACCAGGTGCTGGAGCGAGAGCTTGATCCGTCCGAACTGGAACACCCGCGCCTCCCCGTCCGAGTCCTCCTGCATCGCGACGAGCAAGCAACAGGCCGCCATCGTGATGGCCGCAGCCAAGGGAAGGTCCGTGGTCGCCTGGTGCGAAATGAAGAAGAACTGGGGCATGGTGGCGGTCACCAAGGTTGCGAGCGCGCCGGCGCGCGGGCCAAAGTATCGCCGAACGGTCGCGTAGATCACCGCCAGCGCGCCAAGGCTCATCAAGACCGTGGGAAGCCGCAACGCCCACTCCGCATTGGCGGGGTTCGCGTCGGGCATGAAGTCGACACCCAGCCATCCCATGCTCAAGGCTTCCATCCAGAAGACCAACACGGGCTTTGACCAGAACCACTTGTCCTGTGCCCACCAAAGACTGATCCAGTCGTTACGCGCGAGAATCTCGCGAGCGACTTCCGCGTAGTGCGGCTCCCAAGGGTCCCAGAGGCTCGTCGCTCCGAGAAGCGGCAAATAGATTGCGCAGATGGCGATCATCACCAGGAGCCCGGGACGCCGAAGCGCCGGGGGCACGAAGCAGAGCAAGGCGATCGCGACCGTGATCGGCAAGCGCTCGTATCCTCCGATCGCAGCGCCCGCGATGAGCACGGCCAACGCCAGTCCCGCCGAAGCCAGGGGCGAAAGGCGCTCGCCGGTTCGTCTGCCGAGCGCCGTCTCCCGCCATCTCGTTGCGGGGCCTTCCGGCTTCGGGACGAGCCACGCGACCCATGCCGTGGTCGCGAGCAAGGTGATCAGCGCACCCCAGACAGACCCGAATCGAAACGGCTCGCGGTTGGCCATCCAGAGCGTCATCGCCAACGTTGCCGCGCTCGCCACGATCAGGGCGATGAGCTTCGTCGGCTTCGTCTCGCGATCCCCGCCCTGCAACGCCCGCCGAGCATAGCAGGCCCCGGGGCCATCACTCTGACCGAGTCGTCGCTTCTTTCAGATCGAATCGGTTGGAGCCCTCGCCGGGTACGCGCAGTGACCGGCTGTGCTCGTGGCCGACGCCATCCGCCCGGTAGACCGTGATCCTGGCCTGGTAGGTCCCTGGCTGCAGCCGCACCCTGTGCTCGATCACTCCGCTCGCGAGGTCATCCTGCCGCAACCTGGCGCTGGCGACCGCCTCGCCGTCCTGGACGTAGTCGACCTCGAGCTCGACGACCCCCGGCTCGAGGGCGTAGCTCACGTCAACTTCGCGAGGCCATACGCCGCCCAAACGAGTCCCCACGACGACCATGCCGATGACCGCCACGAATCCTGCGATCCAGCGTCGCCTTGACGATGGCCCTATGTTTGACCCTAAGTTCACCATGTATATGTTTTCCGCGAAGGAACGCGAAAGGGCTACTAGCTTGGCACCAATTGGAGACGGTGTTAAATTGGTACTCATCCGTTAGTGCGTTGTCATGGTCCGGCTCACCAATATTCTTGAAAAGGTGAAGGGATACCATCCCCGAGCGGACACGGATCTGATCAATAAAGCCTACGTCTACGCATCGCGCGTGCACGACGGTCAAACCCGGAAGTCGGGAGATGCCTATTTCGTCCATCCGGTGTCGGTCGCCGACATCATCGCGGACATGCGGCTCGACGCCCAGAGCGTCTGCGCTGCTTTGCTGCATGACGTAGTCGAGGACTGTGAGGTGAGCCTCCCCGAGGTGGAGACCGTTTTTGGGAAAGAGGTCGCCTTCCTGGTCGATGGGGTCACCAAGCTCGGCAAGGTCAACTTTGCATCGCGTGAAGACCGTCAGGCGGAGAGCTTTCGCAAGATGGTCGTGGCGATGGCCCGTGACATTCGCGTGCTCTTGGTCAAGCTCGCAGACCGTCTCGACAACATGCGGACGCTCAAGCACATGTCGGCTTCGGCGCAGGAACGAATCGCTCGGGAGACCGTGGAGATCTACGCGCCCCTCGCTGGTCGCTTGGGCATCCAATGGCTCAAGGCGGAGCTGGAGGACTTGAGCTTCAAGCACCTCGAACCGGACGCCTATGAGGTTCTCGAAGCGCAGGTCAGAGCAGTCGCCAAGAGCACCGAGAGTTACATGGCGGAGGTCACCTCCAAGCTCAAGAAGATGCTCTTGACCCGCGGGTTCTCGGTGCAGATCAGCGGGCGGCGCAAGCATCTCTTTTCGCTCCACCGAAAGATGAAATCCACTGGCATCGGCTTCGAGCAGGTGCACGATTTCGTCGCGTTTCGAGTGATCACCGAGAGCGTTGCCGATTGTTACGCTGCACTCGGTGTCATCCACTCCGAGTGGACCCCCGTGCCAGGGCGCTTCAAGGACTACATCGCGCTTCCGAAGTCCAACATGTACCAGTCCCTTCACACGACGGTGATCGGGCCGGCCAATCGGCGTGTCGAAATCCAGATCCGCACGCACGAAATGCATAGGACGGCGGAGTACGGTATCGCGGCGCACTGGCAGTACAAAGAGCACACGGGCGGCATCGACCCCAAGGACGCCGCACGCTTCGTATGGCTTCGGCAGCTGATGGAGTTCCAGAAGGAGGTCACCGACCCAGAGGAGTTCTACGAGAGCGTCAAGGTCGACCTCTTCCCCGAGGACGTATACGTCTTCACGCCAAAGGGAGATGTGAAGACCATTCCGCGAGGCGCCACACCCGTCGACTTCGCCTATGCGGTGCACTCAGAGGTCGGCCATCGGTGCTCCGGTGCGCGTGTCAACGGAGCGATCGTTCCATTGCGGCACAAGCTGCAAAACGGCGACGTAGTCGAGATCATCACCAGCAAGAATCATCACCCGAGCAAGGACTGGCTCGAGTTCGTGATCACGAGCCGAGCGCGCTCGCGCATTCGTGCGTATCTCAGGACCGAGGAGCGGAAGCACGCGATCAAGCTCGGCAAGGAGCTGCTCGAAAAAGAGATGCGAAAGAAGGACCTATCACTTTCGCGGTTCCTGAAGAGCAAACGAGCCAAGGAGGTCCTATCGCGATTCCGCTCCGGCACGGAAGACGATCTCTACGCGCGAATCGGGATCGGAAAAGTCTCGTTGCCAAACGTGATGGAAGCGATAGTCCCCAGCGAGGATGCCGAGCGGGACAGCCTGCGGCCCGGTTTCCTAGAGCGAACGGTTCAGCGTGTTGCGGGCGATGCAGACGGTGCCAGCATTCGAATCGAAGGGCTGGACAACATGCTCGTGCGATTCGCCCAATGCTGCAGTCCTGTCCCTGGTGATCCGGTCACCGGCTGGATAACCCGCGGCCGCGGTGTGTCGGTGCACCGCAGAGGCTGCCCACGGGTCTTGGAGCTCGATTCCGAACGTCGGGTCCAGGTCACCTGGGCCGATGACGTGGACGTCGACCTTCCCGTGTCACTTCGCGTGATGACCGATGATCGGGCCGGAATTCTCGCTTCGGTGTCGTCCGTGTTCTCGTCGAACGGGGTCAGCATCAGCGAGGCATCGTGCTTGTCGAAGGACGGCCGCGCCGAGAACCTGTTTCACTTTCGCGTCGGAGACATCGACCGTCTCCGCGAGATCATGCGCGGGGTGGCCAAATTGAAGGGCGTTTTGGACGTGGAGCGCGTGTAGCTCGAGAGCCGCGATCCGTGCCCGCTCAGCCCTCGTCCGCCGTCGACCGCCAGACGACCGACAGAGTAGCGGCCGCCGCCGCCGCCGACCCCAGCACGAGCCAGAGGCTGATGTGCTCGACCTGCGCGCTCAGCGTGTTGAAGCCCTCGATACGGATCAGGTTCGTGGGAAGCACAAGGGGAAGGGCATTGACTCCGGCGTGCGTGGCGATGCTCGCCAAGGTCGACCTCGTTCGCAGTGCGACTGCGCCCAGCACCAGCCCTCCGAGCGTCGCATAGAGCACTGCCGACGGCTCGAGGTGCACCAGACCGAATAGGACCGAGCTCCAGATGAGCGCATGGGATCGTCCGTATTGTTCCTTGAGCTCCTGAAGCAGCCAACCTCGAAAGAGGAGCTCCTCGGTCAGCGGCGCGACGAGAACGAGCGCAACAACGGCGGACAAGCCGCCCCACCAGCTGGTCGGAGTCACGAGTCGATGGCGCCGCGCGAGCTCCTCGAAGCTCACTGGCCACACCTCCTGAACCAGGTTTCCGAGCTCGGCGAGCGGCAGTTGCATCGACGCGCCCGCGATGAAGCATAGGCCCACGAGCCCGCCAACGAGCGGGTGCACATGGACCGACTCCAGAAAATGGCCATCCCGCCGCCTGTACGGGAACGCCGCGATGAAGATGATCCCGATGCTCGCGGCTTGCACCAGCGCGTAGTTCAAGGGCGCCTGGGCGGCGGCGCGGACAGCCTCGTTCCAGGTTGCAGACCAGCTCTTCAGCTGTAGAAAACCCGCGAACCCCATGAACAGATGGTTCAGCACAGGCACCGCCAGCGCGATCGCCAGAGCTCGCAAGTATCCGCCCACGACAGCGTACAGCCTGACACGGACCCCAGGGTCCGGGGCAAGATATGAGCCTGCCGCATTCGGCCGACCCTGCTATAGCGACTCGACAGCATGAGGAATCGTTGCGTTTTCATTCTTGGCTTGCTGAGCCTCACGTCCGCGTGTGCGCACTCCAAATCGACCACCACCGGTGCTCGCGCCGAGCGCCCCGAGCCGATTCCTCAGGCGGAGTATCCCGATGCGGCGCGACGGTTCATGCGCATGTCCCCGGACGACCGAGAGCGGGTCGAGCTTCGTGATCGGCTGATCTCCACGGTGCTGTCACAGGCACAGAGCCTCGCTGACGTTGGAGATTACGAAGGGACGGTGCGTGAGGTGCGCCGCCTGACCACCTTCGTGTCGCCGTCCGAATATGCGGCGGGGGCGCTGCCGAAGTACCTCGAGCCAGTCGCGAAGTACATCGCAGATCAAAGCGGGCGTCTCGGCGACGAGGGGTACGCGCTCGCCGCCAATTTCATGTTGCAGCGCTTGACCGGAGATGAAGTCTATCAGCGTCGGTACGACACCGTCGCGAGCTGGGGGCGAGAGTCGCGGGCAAACCTGGACACCATCTCCGAGCAATATGCCGGCCTGATCTCGGTCTGGACCGACCACGCCAACCTGACTCCGGCGCCTGAGGTGCTCGACACGCTCGCCGGGTTGCACATCGCCGGACGGGATGCCGTCTCGGCGGAGAGCGCGGAAGATCGTCACCGCCTCGGTATTGCGGGAGAGCGGCAGCTCAGACTTGCGCCGTTGAACGTTGCGGCGGTCTACCTCGAGTACGGGGACATCAAGTCCGCGATCAGCAGAGTCGAGTCGATGGGCCCCGGGGGCGAGCTTCAGCTGCGCCTCCTCGACCTGCTTCGGACTGCACGGACCGCCGATGAGGCGGGAGCGGCGGCAACATTCGAGCTCGGCGAAGGCTATCGAGTCGCTCGGCCGGAGGTCGCGGAGGGCCTTTGCAGGGCTTCGCTCCTTCGATTTCCCCAGGACTATCGATTTCCGACCTGCATGGCTCGCGTTGCGGCTGACTCCGAGCAATTCGCAGATTCCACCGCCTGGTACGTGATCGCCATCGAGCTGGCACCCGAGATGATCGAGCTCTACGACGAGGCCCTGGACCAGCTGGACGAATTCATCGAAACCCGATTGACCGATCCGCACCCGGAGCGATCTGGCGCTCTGGCGCGCGGAGCCGAGACGATTCTCGCCGAGCGACAAAAGCGTTGGCCGGACTCCAAGCCACCGATCGAGTCCAATCAGCTCGAGTTCCTGATCGGGATGTTGGAGATGAATGCTGGCCGCGCCGATGAAGCGCAGCAACGTTTCGAAAGGAGCCTCCAAAACGATGAGGATCCGGCGGTCCTGGCTCAACTCGGCTTGCTGCTCGAGCGGACCGGAAGGCCGACCGAGGCAGCACGACACTACCGTCGCGCCCTCGAGCTCACCCCTTCGGATTCGCTCGCCGATGACCTGAGGCGGGCGGAGCTACGCGAGAGCTTGGGAAACACCGCCCGGGCCGAGGGCAACACAGGCGAGATGACCGCCCAATACAACCGCGCGCTCAAAGCGTGGAACGAGGCGCGGGGTCAAGTCGATGGGCCTACGGGCGCACTCGTCGAAATGCGGCGGGGGGTCTTGCTCGACGAGCTGGGCCGCCACGACGAAGCCGTCGACGCGTTTCAGAACGCGATGTCCTACGCCCCCCAATGGCGCGACGTGTACGCAACCATTCTCTCTCACCTCGTCACTGCCGAGCCTGATCTGGAGCTCGCCTCGACGGTCTGGCGTCGGTCGCAGTTGCATCTGACCTTACCGCCCGAATGGAAGGTCTATTTCACGCTCTGGATTCAGTTCATCACCGCCCGGGCTGGTCGACCGCCCGTTCAAGATCACACCGAGCTCCTTCGACGCCTTGGCGGAGGGGCCAATTGGTGGGGCAAGCTCGCGAGCTTCGGGGCCGGCGACCTCGACTACGCGGGACTCATGAGCGTCGCGTCGAGCCTTGGGGAGGAGACGGAGGCGCTGTACTACGAAGGCACGCAACTTTACATCGCCGGCGATCGCGACGGAGCGCGCACTCAGCTTCAGCGTGTGCTCGATACGAAAATGGTGAGCTTCTTCGAATATGAGATGGCTCGCAAGCTGCTCCTCGAGCCGGACTGGGCAGAGGCGCCGAGTCCGTGATCGATTTCGAGAAGCTCGGGCAGTTCTACCTGGGAAGACACTTCGATCCCGAAGGCGGCGAGCCGAACGAAATCCCCGTTCTGTACGACTCGAAGGACCTCAGGACGCATGCGGTCTGTGTCGGCATGACCGGGAGCGGCAAAACCGGCCTTTGCGTGACTCTCCTCGAAGAGGCTGCCATCGATGGCATCCCTGCATTGTGTATCGACCCCAAGGGCGACCTCGGCAACCTCATGCTCACGTTTCCAGAGCTTCGCCCGAGCGACTTCGAACCCTGGGTCGATCCAGTCGAAGCTGAACGAAAGGGGTGCACGTTGGCCGAGCATGCCGAGCAGGTCGCGACTCTCTGGCGCCAGGGCCTAGCCCAGTGGGGACAAGACGGCGCGCGGATCGCTCGCTTTCGAGACGCCGTCGACATCGGCATCTACACGCCTGGAAGCTCCGCCGGGCGGTCGCTTTGCGTCTTGGACTCCTTCGATCCGCCGAGCCTCGACGCCGACGAGGACTGGCGACGGGATCAGATCATGGGCGCGGTTTCTGGGCTCCTCGCACTAGTCGGGATCGAGCCCGATCCCGTCAACAGCAAGGAGCACATTCTGCTCTCGAACCTGCTGTCCCAGGTCTGGTCCAAGGGCGAGTCCATCGAGCTCGGGGAGCTGATCCGCATGATTTCCGACCCTCCGTTCGATCGGATCGGCGTGATGGGTTTGGAGACCTTCTATCCCGCCGCGGAGCGCAACGCGCTGGCCATGCGTATCAATGGGGTTCTTGCATCACCAGGGTTTTCGGCTTGGTTAACCGGCGAGCCGCTCGACGTTCAGCGCCTGCTATGGACCGATGCGGGCAAGCCCCGGATCACGATTCTGTCAATCGCGCACCTGAACGAAGCCGAGCGGATGTTCTTCGTGAGCATGCTGCTCAACCGCGTCCTTTCCTGGGTGCGATCTCAGTCGGGCACGACCAGCCTTCGAGCGATCTTGTACATGGACGAGGTGTTTGGTTTTCTCCCGCCGGTCGCGGAGCCTCCGTCCAAGAGGCCGCTTCTGACACTGCTTAAGCAAGCCCGTGCCTATGGCCTTGGCGTCGTTCTGGCAACGCAGAATCCGGTCGACCTCGACTACAAGGCGCTCTCGAACTGCGGCACTTGGTTCCTGGGTCGCCTCCAAACGGAGCGCGATGGTGCGCGTCTCCTCGATGGTCTGGATGGCGCCGCATCCGCCGCGGGCGGCGCGTTCGATCGCCGCGAGATGCAACGCTTGCTCGCTGGCCTGAGAAACCGGGTGTTTCTCCTGCACAAGGCCAACGACGACGGTCACGTCGTGTTCCAGACGCGCTGGGCCCTGTCCTATCTTCGCGGTCCCCTCACGCGCGAGCAGATCAAGGTCCTGAGCCCGTCCCGCGATCGAAGCGCGCCCGGTCCGCCGAACGACGCGGCACCCGGGCGAGCACCGGCCGATTCGACGGGGTCGCGGCCCGTGCTTCCGGCGGGTATCGACGAGGTATTCCTCGGTCGGCAGCCCGGACTCTATCGTCCCTACCTGATGGCAGCCGTCTCTCTTCACTACAAAAGCGCTGCCCAGGGCCTCGACGACTGGGAGTCCAAGGTCGTTCTAGTGCCGCTCGACTCAGCATCACCGTACGATTCGGTGGAGCTGCTGGCGCCGGACCAGGTCCTGGCTCGTGACACTGCTCCGGATCATGCGGAGTTCGTCGCACCGCGCTCCGGCGAGGTTACCAAGGAGCGTCTCCGTAGATACGCGAAGCAGATCGAGACGCACCTCTACCGGAATTGCCCGAGGTCCCTCTGGCGCTGCAGGGCGTTGAACCTCCAATCGCGCGCGGACGAAGGCAAGGCGGCATTCTTGGCGCGAGTACAGCTGGCGCGACGCGAGCGGCGCGACGCAGCGGTCGATGATCTTCGTCAACGCTTTGCCAAAGAAGTGGAGCGCATCGAGGAGCGTATCGGGCGAACCCAGGCCCGCCTCGAACGTGAGCAGAGTCAGTACGATCAGCAGAAGCTACAGACGGGGATCTCCATGGGGGCGACCGTCTTGGGGGCGCTGTTCGGCGGTCGCGGCCTGGGTCGCGCGACCACTGCAGCGCGCAACGCGGGCAGAATCGCTCGGGAGCACGAAGATATAAAGCGGGCAGAGGACGATTTGCGCGACCTCGCGCGCGCGCGACGGGAGCTCGAGGCTGAGGTGGAGCAAGCAGTCCAGGAACTTCAACATCAGACGGAGCTCGACGCGGCCGAGATCGAAGAGATTCTCGTTCGTCCGATCAAATCGGACTTGCAGGTTTCGGACCTCAAGCTTGCTTGGAAGCGCGACTGACTTTTTCGAAGGCCTCGCGCACTTCTCTGGGCGCTTCGACTAGCTCGATCAGCACGCCCTCCCCGCCGATCGGGGCTGCTTCGTTGCCCTTGGGATGAATGAAGCAGACTCGATGGCCGGCCGCACCGGGGCGAACGCCTCCCGGCGTGAAGCGGACCCCCTGCTCACCGAGCCACTGCACGGCGGAGTCGAGGTCGTCGACCCAAAGGCCGATGTGGTTGAGTGCCGGCGTATCGACGCGGGGCTTTCTTTGCGGGTCGATCGGTTGCATGAGATCGACCTCGACGGTGAAAGGGCCCGAGCCCATCGTCGCAATGTCTTCGTCGACGTTTTCCTTCTCGCTCTTGAAGTTTCCATGTGGCTGAAGCCCCAAGGTCTCGATCCACAATCGCCGCAGAGCGTTCTTATCGGGAGCGCCGACGGCGACCTGTTGGATTCCCAGAACTTTGAATGGACGAGCTGTCATGTTGCCTCTTCTGGAGCTGATGACATTACCCCGGTTGCCGTGCATGTCCACATGGGACACTCTCACGCCCCGTGAAGACCTCTCTCACTGGTATCAAGCCGACGCACCAACCGCACTTGGGAAATTATCTCGGCGCGATTCGCCCTGCACTCTCGTTGGTTGGCCGGTATCGCACGCTCTATTTCATCGCCGACTACCACGCGCTCACGTCGGTCCGCGATCCTGACGCATTGCGAGAGCACATTCGCGATGTCGCGGCCACCTGGCTTGCCTGCGGCCTCGATCCCGAGCGGACGCTGCTCTACAGGCAGTCGGATGTTCCTGAGGTGTTCGAGCTCACCTGGGTGCTGAGCTGCCTTCTCGCGACCGGCCAGCTCGAACGCGGACATGCATACAAAGACGCGCTCGCCCGGGGCGAGTCACCTAGTGCGGGCCTGTTCAACTATCCGGCACTCATGGCGGCCGACATCCTGCTTTACGACACCGACGTCGTGCCCATCGGTAAGGATCAGAAGCAGCATCTCGAGCTGACCCGCGACGTAGCGATGCGGCTCAATCACCTTTATGGCGAGAGCACCTTGGTGGTGCCGGAGGCGCTTATCAGTGAGGCCCCACTGGTCCCCGGCACCGATGGCGAGAAGATGAGCAAGAGCAAGGGCAATGGCATCCCTTTGTTTGATCCCCCGAAGAAGCTTCGCAAGATCATCATGGGGATCAAGACCAGCTCCGAGGGGCTCGACGAGCGCAAGACCGTCGAGGGGTCGACGGTCTACGAGCTCTACGCTCTCGTCGCGCCCGAGCGGGCGCCGGAGATGAAGCAGAAGCTCGAAGCGGGCGGCTACGGCTGGGGTCACGCCAAGGAAGATCTCCTCCAAGCCATCGAATCCGAGCTCGGTCCCAAGCGGGACGCCTACCTCTCGATTCGGGGCGACGAGGCGCGGCTCGACGCGATCCTCCATGCGGGGGCAGAGCAGGCACGCCAGATCGCGCGGACCACGATTCAGAGGGTGCGACGCGCCGTCGGCATCGACTGACTCAGTACACGCTGCTCCACTGAGAGTCGTCCTCGAAGCTCTCGTATTTCTCTTGATCGACCGGTTTTTCGACGGTTGGTCCCGGGTCCGGGATGACCAGGAGGCCTGGATTTCCGCTTTCGATCGACTCGTCGGTGAGCAAGAAGGTTTGCTTGTGCTTTTGCCAGGTCTGCCGAATGACGGTGTCCGCCAGCACCATCGTGCTCTGGTCATACCAACGAACCGCCACACGCGAGAACGCCCCATCGCCTTCTTCGTTCGTGTGAGGGCTCATCCCGAGGATTTCGGTGTCCGCGATTTGTATGTCCTGGCCCCAGCGAAGATGAGAGATCCTGAACTGCGGTCGAAACGGAGGCGAGACGTGGTCGCTCGCGACGTCCATTCGACCCCAGCGCGCGCCTTCGTTGAGCTCTATGACCGCATCTCGCATTCGGGTTTCGGGGCTCAAGTTCTGCACCAAGCAGCCACAAATCCCGATCAACGCACCCGCCCAGCCGAATCGTCGCACCATGTCCCGACGCTATGGGGACGCTTGCCCCTAGGCAACTAATTGGCCAACCGGCTTCGCGCCGCCGCATTGCGGGGGTCGATCGACAAGGCCTTGCGCCAAGCCTTCCTGGCTCGCTCGGTATCCCCCTGCAGTTCCAGCGCGTCTCCGTACAAGATGTGATACTCGGCGCGGCGCGGCCGTTTGCGAACCGCTCGCTTCGCCCAGATCTTCGCCCGTTCGCCGTCCTTCTTGGCTAGGTACAAGGTCGCATAACCGGCCATCGCTTGCGGGTTCTTCGGGTCGAGCTCCCAAGCGCGATCCAGCGTCGCCTCGGCGAGACGAAGCTGGCCGCTGCGAATCATGGGCAGCGCGCGGTGAACGAGCACGTCGGAGGCCTTCGCGGGCTCCCGCGGAAGATCCTGGGTAGGAATCAAGAGGGCTTCGGAGCCCTTGCTGGTCGTTCGGGCTTCGGCCGACTTCTCCTGCGGTTCGGTCTCCTTCACGGCGACCTCCGGCCCTCGGGTCGCTGGATCGCCCGCGGTGGCGCTCTGCTCGGCTCCGACTGGCTCGCGCTCCGCGGGCTCCGGTGCTTCAGGCTTCTGCGTCACCGGCGCGGCGGAGCCCTCCGGATGGGGCGCCGCGGCTTCAATCGCCTCCAGCCCGTTTACCGAACCCGTAATCGGGCCTTTTGCGCCCTCAGCCACCGGATCGTCCTCGACTGGGGCCACCGCGTCGGGGGTGCTGTGTGCCCAGAGCTGCCAGCCGAATACCGCGACTCCAGCGAGCAAGGTCAACAGCACCAAGCCCTGCATCCATGCGGGCATTCCGCGGGAGCTCGGCGCCGGAGCCAGCAGCGTCGCGGGGCCTTCGAGCATTCGGGCTAACTCTGGCTCGTACTCCTCATCCCCTTGAAACAACGGAGCTGGCGTCGGCTTGCGGCTTTGTGGTGGAGGCGGCGGTGGCGTGGGCTTTCTCTGAACCGGGATCGTCATCTGTTGATCCACCGCATCCTGGGGGAGCCGCTCGAAAGCCGGCGCAAGACCGAGCTGCGTGGCCTTCGGCGACCGCGTGACCGCATGATCGATGTGCGCGTTGTTGTCGCCGTTGTTCTCGCGTACCCCACGCGCCGTTTGAACGGTTCGCCGTTGCGTCTCCACCCGGCCGAGCAAGCGACGCACCTTGTTCGTCGGACTCTCTTCTTCGGAAAACGTTTGAGCTGGCGACCCTCCGACGGCAGCTTGGAGATGCCGAAATCGCGGAGGGGCCATGGTTCTCGCGTCCGCGAGCTCCATGGGTAACTCTGTGCCGGGCGGCATGGTCGCGTGCTCTTCCACTTCAGGTGCCACCGGCGGAATCGTCTCGGCATTGCCCTCGACGCCGCTGAAGCCGTCGGCGAACCCGATTTGCTGGGAGACAACGCCCAGTGCCTCGTCGACGGGCATCATGATGTTTGCGACCGACGGCAGATCCTGCTCGCGCACCGAGACGCGCCCCGAGTTGAGACCCCAAAGCGCCAGAAGCGCGGGCATCCCCTGAATGCTCTGCGTCGTGCCCTCATGAAGCGTCGCGTATGCACCGACGATCGAGTTGTCGGCAATGTCGATTTCGACACTTCGTTTGTGTCCGCCGATTGCGACATGGCGAACCCCTGGCATCGAACCGAGGGCGCGAAGCAAGCGACCAGGTCCGATCAGCTCGAGCCTGGTGTCGAAGTCGACCTCATCTTCGACACGGCGGGCCATCTCTGCGTCCTGATCGATCATCGGAAGCATTCGTCCGGCCAGCTGCCGCAGGTCCGGTTCCGCCTCCGATGCCGAGCTAGGCCAGAAGTCCTCCCAGCGCACCACCAGCATCGATGCCCATCGCAGTTGCGGGTCCTTTCGCATCGCGCGGACGAATTCGATGCCCCGACCGCCAACCGCGTTCGAGTCCAGGACGACGACCTGCGGGTCGATCTCGCGAATTCGCGGGATCACCGCGGTAGAGAAATCCGCGGCCGCGATTTGAACACCACGCGCGCTCAGAACCTGCGCGAGCTTCTCGGCGCGCAGCTCGTCGGAATCGAGGATTACCACGCGCGCGCCTCGCAACGGGCTCAGATCGAGGTCTTCGGCGTCCGAAACATTGGGGAAAGTGGAGAGCCGGCCACCGCTGGTCTCGTGGAACTCGTATTCGAGCGGCTCCGACCGCTCCATGGCTTCCCGCAAGCGCTCCAAGATCAGCTCGGTGTTGTGTGCGGACGCCCGCTCGATCTCCACGACCATCGGCATCCCCTGAAGCACGCCCTTGGGCGAGCGAATGCTCAGAATCCCCGTCTTGGTGTCGTTGGAAACCAGATCGACCACATCTTGTAGATTGCGTTCGTTGATCGAGCCGGTCATGAGCCCGGGTCGCTCCGGCAGCTCCTCGGCCAGCTCCGCGAGCCGGCGCGCGATGGCATCTGCACCAGCGCCCCTCGGCACGATCGCCACCGCGCCGCTTCGGAAGTCTTGTCCTTCGTGTTTCAGAACGGCATCGTTTGACACTACGGCGACGGGCAGCACGTCGGTTGCACGGTTCGCGGCCATTCGTCGCACGACGGTCGCGCCACCGCGGACCGCTGCGTCGCCTATCAGGACGACAAGGTCCGGTGCGTACACACGGACCGCTCGCTCTAGCTCAGCCGTCGCGCAGCCAGCAACGGAGATGCCATGGCGCCGAAGCGCTTCCCCCAACGCTGTCTGCATCGGCTCGCCCTGGCCCACCATCAAGACGGTGGGTCGGTGCTCCTCATCCGACATCACTGGGATGGTGGCTGATTCTTCCCGATTTCGCCAGCTTGGTGCGGATGGTGTTGTTGGCTACACTCCGCGCCGAATGTCAGTTCAACCAATCGAGTTCCTCCGGGAGGGCTTTCCGAAGCTGTTCGCCAGGGGTATGGAAGTCCTTGAAAACCGCGCTGCTACCGGTGATGCGCGAGCGCAGCGCATCCTGGATGACGTGAAGGGTGTGACGGGGGCGGCCAGCCTCCAGATCGACGACCAGTCGCCGATAGTCCTCTCGGCCAGGGCGGGGGTGCTCCGCGCCGGCGACGCGCCCGAGGAGGGCGTCCCCATCAAGATAGTCGCGGCGCTTCCGGGGGCTGCCGCCCGGCTTCTGCTCGGAGAAGTCGCTAAAAGCGGGGCTCTGGACGATGACGAGGTAGCCATCGGGGCGGCACAGACCGCTTCGAAGCGGTTCGAGGACGCGCTGGCGGGGCAGCCGATGACTTGCCAGGTCACGCTCCGGGGCGTGCCGGACTTGGGCGACGTCCAGGTTCGTATCGGGTTCAACGTCCCACAGGTGCCCGCGGTGCCGGGCTTCACCACCGAGTTGCGGTTCTCGGATCTGGAGACCGTCCAGCGCGGCGAGCTCACGGTTCAGGAGCTCTTCTTGGGTGGCAAGCTCAAGATGGAGGGTGATTACTCCCTCGCGCTTCAAATCGCGATGCAACTGCTCACGAACCCTCTCTGAACGGACGATCCCCAGTGCGCCCACCGGACGCGGGGTAACTTGCCCGGGGCTCCTCGGGTTCGATACTCTGACGTTCGTCTGCGGGGGGTCATGTTTCGGGCAATTGCCAAGAGTCGCTATCTCGTGCCGGGTTTCTTGTGCTTCGCGCTCGCGTTTGTCGTGGGGCCGGTCGGGGTCGCCTCAGGAGCGTTGCTGGGGGCCCAGGGTGCTTCCATCGCTGGGGTCCTTGCGGCGTTGCTTGGCGTGCTCGGCTTGTTGATCATCGCCTCCGGCCTGCCGGCGTCGATCGAGGTCGAAGAAGCCGATGCACAAATTCGAACTATTTATGGTGAGATCGAACAGGTCGAGGATGTAATTGGGGAGAACGTCAAAGCGCTTTCGAGCGGCCTCGGTGAGCAGATGGTGGCTGTCGAGGAGACGGCCCGAGCCATCAAGTCGATGGCGATCTCCTTGCAAGCGATCAGTGACCGCGTCGAGGCCCTCTCGTCGAGCACCGAAGAGAGCTCGTCGAGCATCCTGCAGATGACCGCGACGAATCGAGAGGTCGCAGAGAACATGGGTAACCTCGGGTCGAGCGTGCGCGAGACGGCGTCGTCGATTGAAGAGATGACCTACAGCATCAAGGAAGTCGCCCGGAACGTCGATGCGCTCGCGCAGACCGCCGAAGAAACCTCGTCTTCCATGAACGAGATGGATGTTTCGATCGACCAGGTGCAATCGAACGCCAACGAGACCGCTCGGCTATCCGAGGAGGTTGCCAGCGATGCCGAGACCGGGGCAGAGTCAATCCTGAAGATCACCGAGGAGATCAACCGAATCAAGACGTCCTCGCAGCAAGCGGTGCGCACGATTTCCAACCTCGGTGATCGAATCGAAGCGATCGGCGACATCTTGAACGTGATTGACGATGTAGCGGAGCAAACCAACCTGCTCGCGTTGAACGCCGCGATCATCGCCGCCCAAGCAGGCGAGCATGGGAAAGGCTTCGCGGTCGTCGCCGACGAGATCAAGGATCTGGCCGAGCGAGCCGGCGCGTCGACCAAGGAAATCGCAGAGTTGATCAAGACGATCCAGGCAGAGACGAAAAACGCCATCGAAGCCGTCGAACGTGGCGCCAGCACGGTCGATCGGGGGGTCACGGTGGGTGCCGAGGCGGAGCGCGCCCTGAAGAAAATCCTTGAATCCTCCCGACAGTCGACTGCGATGGTGCGCGGGATCGCGCGGGCGACGGTCGAGCAGGCCAAGGGCTCGAAGCAGGTGACCGATGCCATCGGTCGGATCGCGGAGACCGTTCAGCAGATCGCCGCTGCGACCGCCGAGCAAGCGCGGGGTTCGGAGTTGATCATGAAGAG
>JBAVOF010000641.1:0-11311 GCA_049691835.1 Polyangiales bacterium | reverse complement strand
GTTGGGTTGTGACAGAGGGTGAGCAATCGACAGGTGACCGCTGGCATGGCTCTTTCCGACCGTGATACCGTACTTCGGTACGTCGATCCGCAGCTTGTCCAGCTGGCCCCCGGGGTGCTTCAGCTTGGCGTCGAGATCGAGCCCGCTGATACCCAGAGGCATGTCGGGGTACTTCAGGGCACCGTCTCGCACGTCGATCGATGCGGAAAAGGCAGGAATGTCGTTATCGCCCGGTCCGAGTTGGCCCTCAATGGTTGCCGACACAGAGAACGCTCCGCTCGCCTTCAGGCCGGCGAAGTCCGCCGCATAAGCATTCGGAATCGCGGAAACCAGCGCCTTGATCGGAAGACCCTTCTTCGAAGCGAGTTGCAGGTCCAAATCGGTTCCTGCGCCTGACCATCCGATCGCCCCCGAGCCCTCGAGAGCGAGCTGGTTGACCGCGGCTCTCAGCGCGCGAACGGTCAGCTCCGCCTTCGCCGTATCGATGACGAGGTTCAATGACAGGCTCGTCTTGGCCTCCTTCACATAGGTGACGCGTCCGGCTCTCGCCGTCAGCGCCTCGACCTTGGTCTCGGATGAAAGCTGATTCGTCGAGCCGGAGATGATTGCGCGACCGTCGTGTTCGAGCCCCGCGATGATGATGCGCAGCTCCGGAGCCTCGTAGGTGATCGACCCGTTGGTGATTCGGTAGCGCTTGACCTCGAACACGAGGGCTCCACTGGGTTCGTCGGTTTCCCCCGGTTGCTCCCGGACGATGTCGTAGTTGCTCGCCCCGTCCGGCCTGACCACGATGTGCACCTCGGGCTGCTTCACCTCGATCGACTCGATCTCGATCGCGCTCTCCATGACCAGTGCTAGTAAATCGATGCCAGCGCCGATTGACTTCGCCGCGATGAGTGTGGTCCCGGCGAACTCTCCGTTGCCGGCGATCGCCAGATCCGTGACCTCCGCGGTGAGGGTCGGGAACGTCGAGAGTAACGAAAGGTCGACGTCGGAGAAGGTCACCGTCGCGTCGAGGCGTTCGTTCAGCTCCGTGCGCAGACGCTCGACGATGCGATCCTTGAACAGAATCGGCACGAGCACGGCGCCGGCGAGCAGCGTCCCGAGCAGTATTGCGGTGACGACCAGCGTGACCTGGATCGGCTTGTTCATACCCTTCGTCCCAGGGCTTGTAGCACAGTAGCCGGTGTCCCGTTCAGGAAGCCATCACCTGAGATCAGATGTCTTTTCGCGCCCGATGGGGTATAGATTTGCGCGCGATGTCCGAGCGCTGGGAGATCCTGTTGGTCGCGCTGATCATCGGCGCCACGCACGTCATTTCTCCTTGGGTCTATGCGCATCGCAAATACCCCGCGCTCCAGGCGGCCTTCGGCGGCGGCCTATCGGTTGCTTATGTGTTCCTTCACCTGATCCCGAACCTCGATGCATTCGGAGGCCTTCTGGGGCAGCGCATCTACTTCATCGCGCTCGTTGGCTTCGCCGTCTTCTATGGCCTCGAGGTGCAGTTCAGCGAACCGAGGCACACTCATCCCGTCAAGTACAACGCGTACCTGGCAGCGTTCTTCCTCTACGACGGGCTCCTCGTCTTCACGCTCGGACTCAATCTTCCCTCGACGCCCACCCTGACGCTCGTTTTCGCCGCTGCGCTCGCGTTCGACGTGCTCAATACGGATGTCGGACTGCAGAGCAACTACGGCTCGCGTTTCGTCGAGTCGGGGCGCTGGGTGTTGCTTGCGGGCGTTGCTTGCGGGTTCGGGCTCAGCATGGTGCAGCGCCCAGTTCCCGTGGTGGTCGACATCGTCACCGCGGCGTTTGCCGGGTTCGTCATGTTTGAGACCTTCAATGAGCAGTTTCCCGCATCCCGAAACAAGAAGTTCAGTGCATTCGGGGCGGGCCTCCTCACTTTCCTCCTCCTACACATGTTGCTCGGCCCTGCGGACTGAACCGCCCCAGGGGCCCACGGCGCGGTCTTGCTACTCGTGCGCGATCGCCTCGTCCGTAAAGAGATAGTCCTTGAGCTCATGCTCGAACGTGGAGTCGCGGCGGCGGATCCACTCGAGCACCATGGAGGCGTGCTCTTTTTCCTCGTCCCGATTGTGCGCCAAAATCGCCTTCAGCTCGACATCCTTGCAGGCATCGACGCGCTGATTGTACCAATCGATCGCCTCGAGCTCTTCCATCAAAGACGTGATCGCCCGATGCATATCGCGCGTCTCGTCCGACAATTCCTCGATCGGCTCGTGGTAGCCCTCGTTCGCCATTGTTCGTTCTCCTCGATACTCTACTTGTTGGGTTGCGGCGTCATTCGCAAATAAGGCCTGAGCTCCTTGTGGCCCTTCGGGAACTTGCGTGCGATCTCGTCCGGATCCGTGATCGACGGAACGATCACCACGTCATCGCCATCTTTCCAGTTTCCAGGCGTTGCGACCTGGTACTTGTCCGTGAGCTGAAGGGCATCGAGCACCCGCAGCACCTCGTCGAAATTCCGTCCTGTCGCGGGCGGATAGGTGATCGTCGCACGCACCTTCTTCTTGGGGTCGATGAAGAAGACGGAGCGAACCGTCACCTTCGCATCGGCTTCTGGATGAATCATGTTGTAGAGCTTGGCGACTTTCTGATCTGGATCGGCGACGATGGGGAAATTCATCCGAACGTTCTGCGTACCCTCGATGTCCTTTATCCACTTCTTGTGCGAGTCGACCGGATCCACGCTGATGGCGAGAGCTTTGGCGCCTCGCTGCGCGAGCTTGTCCTTCAGCTTGGCCGCCAGCCCGAGCTCGGTCGTGCAAACCGGCGTGAAATCGGCGGGGTGGGAGAAGAAGATCACCCACTCGTCGCCGGCCCACTGGTGAAATTGGATGGGGCCCTCGGTGGTGTCGGCTTTGAAGTCGGGGGCCGTCGTTCCTAGTTGCAGACTCATACATTTACTCCTTTGTCATGATTCCCAGACGATGCGCCGCCGGGCGGCGTACCAGCCATCAGCCTTGGGTCCGTAGGTGTCCTCGAGCACGCTTCGCTTCATCTTCATCGTGGGCGTGAGGAAACCATTTTCGATCAGCCACGCGTCCCTGACCACTGCCAGAAACTCGAGTCGCTCGAAAGCCTCGACTCGCTGATTGACCTCTTTGAGCAAGGACTCCAGCTCGGCCTCGATTTCGGCGCGCACGCTCGTGTCGCTGAGAGTCGGCCGGATCTCCTCAGCGAGCAGGACCAATGCGAATGGCTGGGGGTGACCCGAACCGGTGACGCAGCACATCTCCACATGGGTGCTGTTGTTGAGAAGATTTTCGATGGGCACCGGCGCGACGTACTTGCCCTTGCTGGTCTTGAAAAGCTCCTTCACCCGACCGGTGATCTTGAGACGACCCGCCTCATCACGCTCTCCACGATCGCCCGTGCGGAAGTAGCCGTCCTCCGTGTAGCATTCTGCGGTCAGCTCGGGCTGCTTGTAATAACCCATCATGTTGCCGGGAGACTTGATGAGGACCTCCCCTTCTTCACTGATCTTCACGTCGACACCAGGCATTGGGTTGCCTACGTACCCGACGCGGCCACGACCCGGGTAGCTCGCGTGCGAGTACGCGAAGTCCTCGCTCATCCCGTAGCCTTCTAGAAGCTCCAGCCCCAGGTCCCGGTACCACTGAATAAGGTCGGGCGGGATCGGTGCCGAGCCACTGGCCGCGAGTCGCACGTGCTGAAGTCCTAGGCCCGTCAGGACCTTCTTCTTAATGACGCGGTTGAGGAGCGGGATGCGAAGGAGCCGCTTGAGCTTCTCCGGCGGGAGCTTGTGAAATACGCCGAGCTGGAACTTCAACCACAAGCGCGGCACGGAGAGGAAAATCGTCGGCTGCGCACGATTGAGGTCGGCCACGAATGTGTCGAGCGATTCGGCAAAGAAGATCTGCATTCCCGATCGAAACCCTTGTAGCTCGACGAAGTAGCGTTCAAACACATGGGCGAGCGGAAGATAGGAGAGCATCCGGTCCTTGTCGGTCGCGTGAAAGACCGCCACCGCCCCATCGACGGACACCGCGATGGCCCCAAAGCTGTGCATCACGCCCTTGGGGCGGCCCGTGCTTCCCGAGGTGTAGACGATGATGGCCAGCTCCTCAGGCTTTCGGGACGGATTTCCTTGCAGGGGTTCGGTACGCGCCGTGATCGAATCCCAAGTTTCGTAGTTGTTCGGCGGAGCGAGAGGAAGGGAGATGCACGGCATCCCCGCTGGAATTCCTTTTTGTATCTCCTCGAAGTCATCCAGCTTTCCGACGAACAGAAGCTTCGATTCGCTATGGTCCAGAATGTACTCGATGGTGTCGGCGTTGAGCGTAGGATAGAGGGCCACGCTTACGTACCCGGCCATCCAAATCGCCAAGTCCGTGAAGATGAAGTGCGCGCAGTTCTTCGAAATGAGCGCGATGTGGCTCCCGGGCTCCAGGTTTAGCGACTTCAAATGAGCCGCCATGCGCCTCACCTGGTCCATGGCCTGCGCCCAGGTGTAGGTTTCGACCTCCCCGTTGCCGATCGGCTGGGTCAGCCAGAGTTTGTTCGGTGCGGTCTTTTCCCAGCGGTAGACGTCATCGAGTGCGAGTTGAAGCTCGGCCATTGGTCTCTCCTCGTTCTTGCGGGTCCCGGAGCATACACTTTCCCGGAGCCGATGTGTGTGCGAGACCCAATCCCTAGTCGAACCTGGGCTTGGTGGCCAGTCAGACGGGCGATCCCCTATGGCAGGCTTGATTCCTGGACTAAGCTCTAGCCCATGCTGGATTTCTCTGGTCGCGGCGCGGTCGTCACGGGAGGCACCGGCGCACTCGGCAGGGCCGTAGTCGGGCGTCTCCTTGCGGCCGGTGCCACCGTGCACGTCCCCGTTTACGCATCGAAGGAGCTCGAGGGGTTTCCTTATCGGGATCACGACGCGGTAAAGCTTCACGAGGGCTTGGACCTGAGCGTCGAGGCGGACGTCGCCCGACTGTTCGGAGCGACGCGTTCGCTCTACGCGAGCGTACACTTGGCGGGCGGCTTTGCCATGGGCGCCATTGCCTCGACGAGCCTCGAGGTGTGGGAACATATGCTTCGGATCAACGCGACGACATGCTTCCTCTGCTGCCGCGAGGCGGTCAAGGCGATCGACCGGCGCGAGGGACGCATCGTAAACGTCGCGGCCAAGCCGGTGCTCGTACCCGCCGGTCAGATGAGCGCATACGCTGCTTCCAAAGCGGCGGTCGCTGCGTTGACGCTCTCGCTGGCAGAGGAGCTCTCCGGGTCTTCGATTTGGGTCAACGCCATCGTGCCGAGCATCATCGACACGGACGCCAACCGCGCGGCCATGCCCGGCGCGGATCACCATGCATGGCCAAAACCCGACGAGATCGCGGAGACCGCCGTTTTTCTGGCGTCCCCGCAAAACGCCGTGACGCGCGGCGCCCTCGTCCCCGTGTACGGGAAGAGCTAGCCACGCCAGACGGCGCTCGTGCCGAGCAGGGGTGGATCATACCGTTTCGTCGTCTGCTCCCCCTGCAATTCGGGTAATATCGGAACCATGAAGTACACGCATCTCGGGCGGACGGGGGTGACCGTGTCTCGGATTTGCCTCGGTTGCATGAGCTATGGAACGCCAGAGTGGCGACCCTGGGTTCACGATGCGCAGGCGTCTGCGCCATTCTTCAAGCGCGCGATCGAGGCGGGAATCAACTTCTTCGACACGGCCGACATGTATTCCCTGGGGGCGAGCGAGGAGGTGACCGGTCGATGGCTTCGCGAGTATGGCAATCTCGATGAGCTCGTGATCGCAACCAAGGTGTTTTTTCCCATGAGAGAGCGCCCGAACATGGGTGGTCTTTCGCGCAAGCACCTGCAGCAAGCCTGTGAGGACAGCTTGCGTCGCTTGGGGGTCGACACGATCGATCTCTACCAAATCCACCGGCTCGATCCGAACACGCCAATGGACGAAATGCTTGCTGCTCTCGATCAGCTCGTCACCCAGGGCAAGGTCCGGTACATCGGCGCCAGCTCCATGTACGCATGGCAGTTCCAGCGACTGCTCTCGATGTCGGAGAAAAACGGATGGGCGCGCTTCGTCACGATGCAAAACCACTACAATTTGGTCTATCGCGAAGAGGAGCGAGAGATGATGCCGCTCTGTGAGGACGAAGGCGTCGGCGTGATTCCCTGGTCACCCCTGGCCCGCGGCATGCTGGCGGGCACGCGCAGCAAGTTGGGCGACAGCTCGACCAGCCGATCGTCCAGCGACGGGCTCGATCAAATCCTCTACGACCAGCCGTCCGATTGGGACGTCGTCGAGGCGGTCAAGAGCGTGGCCGCCGAACGCGGGGAGCCGCCCGCTCGCATCGCGCTGGCCTGGCTGCTCTCCAAGCCAGCGGTCACCGCCCCGATCGTGGGAGCGACCAAGCTCCGGCACCTCGATGATGCCATTGCGGCGGCGGAAATCGAGCTCAGCGCGGCCGAAGTCACGATTCTCGAAGCGCCGTATCGCGCACATCCGGTAAAAGGCATGGAGGCGCCGCGCACCTCGGCGACGTAGAGGTCAACGCTCGTCCAGCTCTGACCGCAAGCTGCGGACCATGAGCCGTTCGTACAGTCCCGGCGCGAGGCACGACAGCATCGCGCTCGTCTTGCCCAGGGGGCTGAGCACGAGGCGCCTCCGGCCCGCCCGCGCCGCCTTCAAGACCTGTGCCGCCACGTCGTCCGGGCTGCCAAGCCGCCCGACTTTGGAACGTGGCCGGCTCACGCGTTCTCCATCGCCGCCGAGCGTCGATGCTTCCAAGCCCGACTCCACGAACGAGGGGCAGACCATCAACACGCCAACCCCCTCGCCAGCGACCTCGGCGCCCAGGCTCTCGAACAAGCCGTGCATCGCGTGCTTCGAAGCGGCGTATCCGCTCCGCCCATACAGCGGAGCCAGTCCAGCGATGCTCGAAACCGCGATGACTAGGCCGCGGCTATCGAGCAAGTCCGCCATACAGGCCTGCGTGCAATGCAGCGCGCCGAACAGGTTCACCTCCATCACGCGACGAAACACTTCGGGCCGGGTGTTCACGAACGCGCTTCGATGCACGATGCCGGCGTTGTTGATGAGGACATCGATGCTTCCGAACGCCTCCCGGACGGTGCTCATCGTCGACCGAACTTGCTTCAGATCGGTGATGTCGCAGGGCAGGGCGAGAGCCTCGATACCCGCGGTCTCCAGCTCGGCACGGGCCGGTTCCAGGGAGCTCGAAGGAAGGTCGGCCAGGGCGATCTTGGCGCCGGCGCCTCCGAAGCTCCGGGCGAGCGCGCGTCCGATGCTTCCGGCGCCGCCGGTGATGACGACCCCCCGGCCGCGGAAGTCACGGCGAGTCAAGAAGACCTCGAGCGCGGGCGTATAGCTCGAACGCCTCTCGGCTGCTGAGCTGGGGGGTGTAGCCGTACTCCTCCTTGAGCCGGCGGTTGGAGAGCACCGGCCGGTATTGCAGGAAGGCCACCCGTTCCGGACCGCTTTCCGTCAGGCCGAGCCCCTTGAGGCCCCAGAGGATGCCTTTCACCAGAGACGCCGGCAGCGGCAAGTACGGCTTGCCGAGGATCCGCGCGATCTCCCGCGGCGTGAGCGCACCGTCTCCGGCCTGGTTGTATATCCCCACCTTGTGAGAAAAGACCGCATCGACGAGACACGCGACCAGGTCCTGATCCCAGATGAACACAAAGGGTGAATCCGAACCCCAAATCCCTAGAATCACTGGTTTTTCGAACAGGTCCGTGACCGGGCTGTGCACCTGCTCTCCGACGATGGTACCGGGGCGAAAGACAACTTGCCGCAGCTCGGGACGCTCCTCCCGCCAGTGGGCCAGCATGTCCTCGACCAGGCGTTTGTTCCTCGAGTACTCGAACTCCTCGTTGCCGCGCAGCGGGTCGTTCTCGTCGAGCCACTCGGGGTTGTCCGGGTGGTAACCGTACGCCGCTCCGCTCGATGTGACGATGAGCCGCGTCGCTCCGGCGTCCTCGCATGCCTCTAGGATGTTCTTGGTGCCTAGGACGTCGACTCGATATGCCAGGTCCGCCGGGGCGCCTTTCGGCGCGCGCACGATCGAGGCCAGGTGCACCACCGTGTCGATCTCGTGCTCACGGAACAGGCCCTTCAGGGCAGGATCGCAGATGTCGTTCTGTGTATAGACCACACCATCGAGGCGCTCTGCTCGGTCGACGGCGGTCCAATCCAATGCGACGAGAGTCGACAGCTCGTTCAGGCGCTTGGCGAGGGCCGCGACGCAGAGGCGACCGACGTAGCCGGCCGCCCCGGTCACCAGGACCGCGGGGCCAGAGCCCATCAGGCTGCGGGCTCCTGGTGCATCGCCTTGAACTCCTGAAGGCCGGGAGCGAATAGGTGCATGTTCGCATCGACGTCGACGTGCACGACGGACGGTTTACCCGAGTCGACGCAGCGCTGCAGAGCAGGCTCGAGCTCGGCCGGGTTTGAGACCCGCTCGCCATGGCATCCCATGGCTTCGGCGACTTTGTCGAAGGCGATCTCCTCGAAATCGGCGTTGATCGTGCCTTTTTGCTCCGTCCCGATCACCGGACGCAGCATTCCAAGCGCGATGGATTGCGTTAGCTTCACCATGCCCCACTGCTTGTCGCAGAGAACGAGATAGATGACCGGCAGCCCGTGACGGACCGCGGTTTCCAGCTCCTGAATGTGAAAGCCCATGGCGCCATCGCCGGTGATGCAAACCACGTTCGCGTCGGGCTTGGCGAGCTTCCCTGCGATCGCCTGCGAGGTGCCCGCCCCCAGCATCCCGAATTTGAAGGTCGACAGGAGCGTGTTTGGCTGATTGATCTCCGAGAAGAAGCTGGCCCAAACCGTCGCGTTGCCGCCATCGAAGACATAGATCGTGTCGTCGCCGAAGAAGCGCTGGCATGCTGCGGGCACTTGGGCGCTGTGCATGGGGCTCGCCATGTTCTGCAAAGCCAGGTCGAGCTGCGCTCGAACCTTGGTTTGGTCCTCCGCGAGGCCGGCCGTTCGTGCGCGATTGTTTTGCAGGTGCTCGGCGCTGAGCGGCTTGCGCCGAAGATCGCTTGCTAGGGCCGAGAGAAAAGCGCCGGCGTCTCCCAAGATGGCCAGCTCAGTGGCCTTGTTGAGCCCCAGGATCTCCTCGTCGATGTCGACTTGGATCGTCTTCTGTTCATCCGGCGTACCCCAGTACGGTGGCTTGCCCCACCAGTCGGTTTCGCCAAGGCGAGAGCCGAGCACCAACACGACATCCGCCTCGCGACGGGCCTTGTTGATTGGTTCCATCGCCCAGATCGGCAAGAGCTGCTCGTGCCTGTCCGGTAACGCCCCCCGTCCGGCCCAGCTCGTGGTCACCGGTGACCCCAACGCTTCGGCCACGTCCTGCAGTGCCTTCGAGGCTTGCGCGTGAAGAACACCGCTTCCAGCATGGATGTGTGGGCGCTCCGCGCTTCGCAACAGCTCCGCCGCGCGCAGGACTTGGCTCGCAGCCGGCTCGATGACCTCGGTGCGGCGGTACGCCTTCGGCGGCCTCAAGTCGATTCCCTGAGCTTCGAAGACCCCGTTCATCACCGTTTCCGGAACGTCGAGGTGGACAACTCCCGGACGCCCGCGCCAGCTGATGCGCGCCGCGCGGCGGAAAAATTCCGGGAGGCGCTCGAACGAGGGCACCGCGCCACTCCACTTGCTCATCGCGCGTGTCACGCCCGCCTGATCAAAGTACTGATACGTGCCTCCGCGATCCGGATACGCGATCGGTGTACGCCGGCTCGACGTGATCAGCAGGACTCGGTTGCCCTCGCCGTTCTCTACGGCGACGCCGGGCAGTATGTTCGCAACGCCTGGCCCGTTGGAAGCCATGCAAACGCCGAGCTTGCCGGTGAGTCGGGCGTACGCGCCGGCCATGTGTGCAGCGCAGGTCTCGTGCCTCGGACCGATCAACCGGATGCCGTGTTTTTCGAGGCTTGCGAAGAAGCCCATGTACGTACCGTCCACGATGCCAAACACCACTTCGACGCCCTCGGCCGCCAGCATCGAGGCCAGCGCCTCTCCTCCAACCATCTGGGTCATGGCAATCCTTCCCGCATCCCAATGACCATCCGTGTCGGGGGCCGGGGACGCCGAAATGCAAATGTAACCGCGGTCCTGCCGACGCAGAAGCGAAACATTTGCGCGCCCCCAAAAGTTGCGGGATCGAGGGCAAGAGCCGCAGCTTGAACCCTGGGTTTGCGAAGGTCCGATCCTTGCCTGCCACCGTGGGGCCCAGGCAGACGAACGACCCCGCTCATCATTTTGTGGGGCGAGACCTCGATGTGCCCGTGCTGTCGCGCACCCTCCCAGTTGCTCCCGGGGGGCAGCATACTAGAAGTGACCGAGATGGAGATCTGGAAAGAGTTCAGATTCGAAGCGGCGCATCTGCTTCCGCACGTCCCGGACGGCCACAAGTGTAAGCGGCTCCATGGTCACTCGTTTCGGGTCAGGGTATCTGTCGAGGGTGATCTGAACCCCACGCTTGGCTGGGTAGTCGATTTCGCCGACATTTCTAACGCCTTCGAGCCGATCCGGCGGCGACTCGACCACTACTACCTCAACGACATCGATGGCCTGGAGAATCCGACCAGCGAGGCACTAGCACGTTGGATTTGGCGCGAATTGAAGCCAGCGTTGCCCATCCTGAGCCAGATCGAGGTGAGTGAGACGTGCACCTCGGGTTGCACGTTCCGAGGCGATTGAGCGATGGTAGGTGCTTCGCGGCCGAAAACCGTGGTGCTGCTCAGCATGGGCTACGACAGCCTCAGCACTTGGCACCAGCTCGGCCGGCCGTCGGCTGTGCACTTCGACGTCGGCTCTCGGTATACGCTGCCCGAGAAGGCTCGCTACGAAAAACTCCGCGCGTCATTTGCTCAGCTCTTGCCGGTGCAGGATCTCCGCTGGCTCGGGAGCAAAGAGCAGAACGACGCGTGGGTGCCTCTGCGCAATCTGCTGATGACGGTGCAAGCGGCTGCGCTGGGCTTCAACGACATCGTCATGTCTGCGCCGTCAGACTGGGCATTCGACAAGCGATTGATGTTCACACTGACGACGACATTGGCAATGCGGGTCGCGCAGCCCGGCGTGGGATACCGAGTTAGACGGCCGTTCAGTCACTGGACGAAGGCGCGCTTGATCGCCGCGACGCCGCCCGCGCTCCTCCGCGAATTCGCCTATTCTTGCTACGAGGGTCAGGACCCTCCCTGTGGGCGGTGCACGGCCTGTGGCCGGGCGATCATCGCGCACCTGGCCGCCGGTCGCGAGCCGCCGACGACCCCGCCG
>JBAVOF010000640.1:0-16428 GCA_049691835.1 Polyangiales bacterium | reverse complement strand
TGACCCGTTCCCACTGCGCATACAGCCAACGGAGCCGCTCATCGGCAGCACCAGGGATTTCACTTGCGTCGATGCGCCACAATTGAATATGGACCGTCGATCCCACGACCTCGCCGCTCAACAAGTTCTTGATCTTCTCGAATGCCTCGAGCCCGGTGTGCGCGAAGAAGACACAGTCCACGTCTGGCAGGGTCTCGAGAAGCGCGAGCACGCCGCCGGGCTTTGGAGGAAGCACGTGCGACAACCTCTGCGCGGCGCCGAGAAACGGGGAGCCTTCGGCATCGAGCTTCGATAGCGCCTTATCGCGCTTTTCGGGGGAAAAACGCGTCCCTTCGGGAAAGATCAGAATCCCATCGGTTCCGATATCCCGTGCGAGCTGTCGCACGCCCAACAGCTCCCGCGGGGTCTCACCACCGCGATCGACGAAGTAGTTGGGAAGCGCGTTCCCGACGATGTCGATGCATGGATCGAAGAGCAGCTCCTGCTTGAGCACGTAACGAACTCGAAAACGATACGGACGCTGCACGTACATGCAGGGCAACAACGTATCCAGGATGCTGGCGTGACGGACGAGCAGGATCGATGGTCCAGGAACGGCGCAGTCGGCGTGGGCGACGACGACGTGCAAGCGGAGCAGCTTCTGCGCGACCTTCATAGTCAGGCTCGCCCACCAGGCTTGAAGCCGGTACAAGATCTCGAGCCGAGGCTCACCAGGTGGGTGCGTGACGAACGCCCATGCGATGAGCACTAGCGCTATCAGCTCGAGGCCGAGGTAGAACCACGCAAAGCCGACGAGCCTCAGCACGATGAACGAGCGCCGTCGGGCCGCGCCGATTAGAAGGGCGAGCACGATCCACAAGGGACTCAGCAGGGTGAGCATCAGCCACGACACGGCGTAAATCGTAACGGTCACCAAGCGTCGCCGAATCGGTCCTTCCTTGGCTGGCTTCAGCACAGGCTAAGGCTAACCGGGTTTCACGACATCGGGTAAGGTCTCGGACCAGCCGCTCAGCTCCGCCAATCGGGCCCAAAGCGCCTCGCGCTCGCCCTCGGATTCCATGGTGCTTCGGAACCGATGGGTCGGACGTGGCCGCCGATCGTGCCAAAACTTTCCGGTACACTGGCCGGCATCCTCCGAAGCGCAGAGCCAGACAATCGTATCGGCGCCTTGAGCCGTCGTGCGCAACAGAGGTTTGGCCAGCCTGTAGAATCGAGGCAAGGACTCCGCCACCCCGGGCGTATCTGCCCATCCGGGATGCATCGAATGAACGACGACCCCGCGGTCCTGAAGGGCGTGCGCCCAGAGCTCGGTGAGCACCACCTGCGCGCGTTTGGTGCGTGCATAGGCCACGGCGCCGTCGTATCGACCGTGCTTCATTTGCAGGTCGTCCACCTCGACGCGCTGGGTGTACATCCCTCCGGACGAGACGTTGATGATTCGGGCCGGCGCCTCGAGCTTGTCGATCAGAAGATTTGTCAGGAGAAACTGACCCAAGAGATTCGTGGCAAAGGTGGTTTCGAGACCTTCGTCGGTCTCGGTGCGTTCCGGGAGCAGGACGCCGGCGTTGTTGACCAGCAGGTGCACCGGCGCATCGATCCGGTCCGCAAGGGCCCGGACCTGCTTCATCGAGCTCAAGTCCGCGATTTCGGCGCGCACCCTCGGATTGCCCGTCTGCTGCCGGATCTCCTCCACAGCATTCGCTGCCTTGCCGGGGCTACGCCCTACGACGATGACCGTCGCTCCCAGCTGGGCAAGCTCCTTGGCCGTCTGCCGTCCGAGCCCCGAAGTTGCGCCCGTGACCAGAGCAACGCGCCCCTTCAAATCGGCTCTGACCGCCGGGTGGGACCTCCATCGATATCCGAGCGCGGTGTAACCGAGGACGGATTTGTCCAGTATGCAATCCAACACCGGAGCCTTCTAGAGCCGCGCCGTCGCGCCGGCAACGCGCTCCGCGTTACGTCAGGAAGAACGCGCCCCGCGATTGCGTTGAACCCATCTTCGTGCCGGGGTCGACAATTTGGAGGGGTGATCCATCGCTGTTAGCTTCCCCAAGATTGGGAACGGGGGCAAAACGAGCTTTGTGGGCGACGGGGATCGTCGGTCTGGCGATCGCCTTGTGCCCGTTGCACAAGGTGTTGGCCCAGACCGAGGCCCCTTCCGGCGTCGGTGGGATAGCCGATCCGCCGTTCGTCCCCCCCGACGATACGCTCGAAACTACCTACGGCTTGGCGATGGGGTCCGGCGCCCGCGCTGGGGCGACAGGGACTTCAGCGCTCGCCTACAACACGTCGAACATGGCCGCCGTCCCGGCTTATCACGTCGAGGCGTTTTCCCAGATCGTTCCGGGGCAGAAGAGCCAAGACGGCAGCTACTGGACTATTGGCAGCTCGGTGGTCGACTCCACCACGAGCAAGAAGATCGCGATGGGAACTAGCTTTCGCGGCGTTTTCAGCGGGAGGAATCGGCTCTACAGCGGCTGGGATTGGCGCTCTGGCATCGGGATTCAGGCGATTCCGCAGCTCGGCCTCGGCATTGGATTTCGATGGGCGAAGCTACAGGCAGACCGAGTCGACGGTCAGCGTCAGGGCCCCTCGTTCGACGGCGTAACCCTGGACGCCTCAGTGACGATCGCCCCGGTTCCCTTCCTCAGGATTTCAGGGCTCGGCTACAACCTGATTCAGACGCACTCCGCGCTCGCGCCGCAGATGGCGGGGGCGAGCGTCAGCCTGACGCCGGTTGAGAGCTTCAGCCTTGGCGGCGACATCCTCTTCGATTTCACCACCTTCTCCAGCACGAAGCTGATCGCAGGGGGGGGCGTGAGCTACGTCGCAGGCGAGATGATCCCGCTCCGCATCGGGTATCGTCGCGATAGCGGTCGAGATCTGAATCAAATCACGGCGGGCGTGGGCTACACCAAGGGCAAGGTCGGAATCGAGGCGGCCCTCCGACAAGGTGTCGGGAGTCGCAAGGAGACCTATCTCCTCTTCATGTTCCGCTACGTGGTGGAGTAGGGGCTACTTCTTCGCTCGCGTGAGGCCAAAGTGCACCAGAGCCGGCAAGTGGCGACCTGCAAAGGCTCCGATCTTCCCGTGCCCAGTGAACGTGTACTCGAGCTTCCGTTTAGCAATCGCGTCCACCATGACTCGCGCGGCTCGATCAGCAGGCCACATGAGATTCCTGGGTCGCCCGTCTTTGCGAGACGGGTCGAAACGGCCATGGTTGTCGACCTGCGCGATCTCGCTCTCGATGTAGCCCGGATGAATCGTGGTGCAGCTCACCCCGCTACCGTGGAGCTCCACCGCAACCGTCTGCCCAATCGCACGCACGGCGTACTTCGAAGCGGAGTACGCACCGACACCAGGCGTCGCCATCATCGCCGCCACGCTACCGACGAGAACCAAACGTCCTTTGCGTTCCCGCAGGTGAGGGATGGCGTACCGCACGGTCATCGCTGCGCCGATGACGTTGACGTCGAGCTGTCGGCGCCAATCGGCCGCGGAAAGTTTCTCGATCCGGCCCGCCACTACGAAGCCCGCGTTGGCCACTGCGACGTCGAGTCCGCCCCAGGCGCGAACGATCTTCTGGACGGCTTCGGCCACCGAGGCCTCATCGGTGACGTCACAGCGCACCGCGAGCGCCTTGGCACCGCGCGCCTCGAGCTCTTGCACCAGTTCCTGAAGGCGCTCTTCGCGCCGTCCCGAAACCGCCACAGCGGCGCCCTCATTGGCGAATGCCACCGCGAGCGCACGGCCAATCCCACTGCCCCCGCCCGTAATCCAAACGACCTGATCCTTGAAACGCTTGGCCATCGTCTGCGCCTAGCAGCTCCTCGGGGCGGCTGCCACGAGCGGCCCGCGCATGCTAGTCGGCACTCGTGTCCGAGGCGTCGTCGACTGCCGCGGCGCCCGGGTCCGTGGCCCAGCGTTTCAGGGGCGCTAGCCAACGTGCACTGCGGACCGCCAAGTCCACGTCGAGCCGGTACAGGCAGGGCACCACCAATAACGTAAGCAGCGTCGAGAACGTCAGTCCGTATACGATCACCTGCGCCATCGGCGCTAGATGTGGCAGACTGTCACTCGCAAGCGACAAGGGAACCAGTCCCGCGATCGTGGTCACGCTCGTCAAAAAGATCGGCCTCAGCCGGAGCCTGCCCGCCTCGACGATCGCTTCATCGAGCGCCATCCCGTGATTGCGCCGTTTGTTGATGAAGTCGACCAACACCAGCGAGTCGTTGACGACGATCCCCGTCAAGCCGACGACGCCTACCAGGGCGATCAAACCGATCGGTTTGGAGCTGAGCAGAAACCCGGCGGACACTCCGATGAACGAGAGGGGAATCGCTGCCATCACCACCAAAGGCTGCGAAAAACTTTGAAATTGCGTCGCCAGGATCGTGTAGATGAGCAGCATCGCGACGACGAACGCCCTGAGCAGCGACTGGACCGACTCCTGAGTCTCCTCGAACTGTCCCCCATATTCGAATCGGATGTCCGGATTTGCCGCTTCCAGCGGGGCCAGTCGTTTCTGCAGCGTGGAGTTCACCTGTCCACTATTGGTCACCTCATCGTCGATGCCCGAAAGCACGCTGACAACGCGCTTCTGCTGGTAGCGACGGATCACGCCGGGACCTCGTCCATGCGAGACGTCCGCGATCTCTCGAATTGCAACCTCGTCGCCATTGGGTGCGATGAGTTGAAGCGAAGCGATGCGATCCGGGTCTCGCTGAACGTCTTCGCGGAGCTGCACCAAGATGTCGATCTCGTCGTCGCCCTCGCGCAATGTCGCTGCAGGGGTCGCCCCGAACGCACTGCGCAGCCATCGACTCACCATTTCGGGTGTGAGCCCGTGGAGTGCCGCGCGTTGCTCATCGACCTTGATCTGAAGCTCCTGCTTGCCCAACTCGTAGTCGTGATTCGCGTTGCGCGTTCCCGGCGTCACTCGAACCTCCGCGAGCACTTGCTCGGCGAGCTCCACTAACCGCTCGTAGTCCTCGCCTCGAATTCGCACCGCCACGGGCTCACCACGCGGTGGTCCTGGCCTGACTTCCACGATTTCGAGCCCGGCCGGACCGACCACATCGTCGTAGAGCCCACTGATTTGAGCCACCAAGTCACGCCCGGCGTGCAGGCTCGTTCGCTCGGTCGCCGGCACCACGAAAACGGTCACCATGCCCAAATGGTCGCCGGAGCTGACGCCCATGTCGGTTCGGGTCATACCGCGCACAGCGAGCGTCGCTTCGACGTCCGGGTCGCGCAGCGCGACGATCCGAGCCTCGAGCTCGGCTAATAGCAGTTCGGTTTCTTCCTTGGAGGCGTCCGTAGGCATCCGAACTCGAACGTCGAACATGTCCGGATCGCCCTCGGTCACCAGAATCACGTCTTTGACCGCAAGCGCCGCACCGACCAGCACTGCGCACGCCGCATAGGCGCCGAACACGACCCTGGCTCGGCGTTGCAAGGACCAGCGAAGGAGCTCTTCGTATGCCGACACGATCCGGGCGCTTGCTCGCTGCAGCCGTGTCTTCGGTGGCGAGGATTCGGCGATTCTCGGATGTGAAAGCTTGCCGAAGTCGGCCATGTGACTTGGCAGGATGAACATCGCTTCAATCAACGATGCCCCCAGCGCCGCCACCACGACCTTTGGAATGATCGCAAAGAAATTCCCCAAGACGCCTTCCATCAACAGTAGCGGCAAGAACGCGGCCCAACTGGTCAGCGTCGACGCCACGACCGGCCAGAACACTTCTTCTGTGCCGACTACTGCGGCCTTCCGCCGCGGCATCCCCTCTTCCAAGTGGCGGTAGATGTTCTCGATGATGATGATCGCGTCGTCCACAACGACCCCCAAGCAGAGGATCAGCGCGAGGAGCGACATCGTGTTGATCGTGATGCCCATCATGTGCATCGCGATCACCGCCCCCGCTAGAGCGACTGGAAGGCCGGCAGCCGCCATCGTCGCGTTGCGTGCGCCGATCGACACCCAGAGCAGTAGGAGCACGAGCAAGAGTCCCAGTGCCGCGTTCGTGTAGAGCGTGTCGAGGGAGTGCCGGACGTCGGCCGCGGCATCTCCAAACAAGTCGATCGTCACGCCGGCCGGAAGCGTGGGGCGCAAGCGATCGACCAAGGCATGAACGTCCTCGCTGATGCGCAGGCTGTCGGCTTGCTCCTCTTTTCGCACGGTGAGCACGATGGCCGGCTCGCCATTGACGCGTCCGCTGTACTTGCCGGATGCGAACGTGTCCCTGACCTCGGCGACATCGCGCACGCGAACCGACCCGCCCAGGGAGTCTGGCCGTATCACGACGTCAGCCAGCTCCCCGACGTCGTCGACCCGGGTCATCCCACGCACGAGTCGGGCGTCACCTTCCCCTTTTGTGGTTCCGGCGGGCACGTTGGCCGCGCGGAACCGCAATGCGTCGGTGACACTCGTGAGCGATATCCCATAGGCGGCGAGACGATCCGGATCCACGTCGACTCGGAATTCCCGGTCGCGAATGCCATTGCGCCAGGTGCCCGAAACCCCGGGCAGGCGCTCGATTCGGTCGGCCAAATCCTTGCCGACTTGTCGCAGCACGAGTTCCGGAACCTCACCCCGGATTGCGACCGCGATGGTGGGAAAGTCGACTTTTACTTCTCGGACGATCGGGCGCTCGGCATCGATCGGCAAGTCGTCGAGGCGATTGATCTCGTTCGAGACCTCCATCATCGCGCTGGTTATGTCCTCGACGTCGGCGTCGAAATGAAAGCTTACGTAGGAGATGCCCTCCTTCGATGAGCTCCAGATCTCTTCGACCTTGTCGACGTCGTTGACGGCGCTCTCGATCGGCACGGTGACGAGTTGCTCGATCTCCTCGGGAGATGCACCCACGTAAACGGTCGTCACGGTTCCCCAGCCCGTGGGCATCGTCGGCAACGATTCGCGGTGCATGACGCCCATCGCCAGGGCGCCGACCACCACCGCTGAAATGGCCACCAGATTGACGAGCACCGGTTGGCGCACCGAGAATTCGGGAATGCTCATGGCTCTCGAGCCTTCTCGGTCGATGAGGCGGTTGGTGGCTCGACGGGCACCACCTGCACTGCCGACCCGTCCACGACGCGCGTGACGCCCTTGCTCACGACTGTCTCGCCCTGTACGACTCCGTCCAGCACCTCGGCAAAGCCACCGCGGATCGGGCCGAGCACGATCGCACGCCGGTGAGCGATTCCGTCCTCGATCACGTAGACGTGCTGAGTGCCAAAGCGCTCGAAAACCCCTTCAAGAGGTACGCGGATCAGCATGTTCGGGTCCCCCGTCTCCACGGAGAACCTGGCCACCAGCCCGGGGCGAAGCCGTCCGCCCTCATCGACAAGCTCGATTTCGACCGGAAGCCGCCTGGTCCGAGGATCGATGACCTCGCCGATACGGACGACCTTCCCGACGAAGGTCTCGCCAGGTCGCGCATACACCGAGACGAACGCCTTTGCGCCTACCGCCACATCGATGGCCTCTCGCGGGTCCAGCAGGACGCGGGATTTCAGCACGTCAGTGTCGGCCAAGGTGAGCAGCGCGCTCCCGGGCGCAAGGTACTCCCCAAGCTCCACCGTCCGCTCCACGATGGTTCCGCTGAAGGGGGCACGGACGACGGCCTCGGTCAGACCACGACGCGCGAGCCGAGCCTCGGCGCGAGCCGCGTCGCGAGCGGCCGACGCCATTCGTACTGCATCTTCGGCATCGTCCAAGCGTTGCTTCGGCAGGCCTCCCGTCTCGACGAGCTTCTCGGTACGGGCTTGCTCGCGCCGTGCTTGGTCGAGTCGAGCGTCGCTTTGGGCCACCGCAGCGTTTGCCGCCCGGACGGCGGAGGCGGGACGACCCACGTCCAGGCGCAGCAGAATCTGGCCTTCGTCAACGCGATCGCCGGCCTCGACCGACACATCGACGACCCTTCCGGCCGTCTCCGAGCGTAGGTTCGCCTCGCGGTTGGCAAGGATTTCCGCGGTCGCCTCCGACACTGGCGTCATGGTTTCGAGCTGGACCGTCACGGCATGCACCGGCGGGGGTGGGGCCTCGGTCGCTGCGGGCGCAGTTTCAGTACAGCCCATCGCAGCGGCTCCAACGAGGAGCAACAGGCGCCAGGGGGAGCTGGGAAGCGTCACGTAGGAACCCTGTGTGTGGATCTTTGCCTCGGCAAGAAGAAAAGAGACCGTTGCGTCGTCAGCGCAAGACGGCGAACGCATTGCTCAAACACAGCTCCGTGGGCCTGTCCTCGGTCGTCACACCCACGATGATGCGTGCGCCCTCTTTCCAACCGCGAATGACCAGCGTGTCGCCCGGAAAAACAGGCTTGCTGAACTGCCCGTAGAGCGTCTGCATGGTACCCGGTTCGCCCCCTGCTGCCCGCTCCACCGCGCGCCCGGCGAAGCCGAAGGTGCACAGGCCATGCACAATGGGCTTCTCAAAGCCGGCTTGTGCAGCGAAGCCTGGGTCGGCATGCAGGGGGTTGTAGTCGCCGTTCAAGCGGTAAAGCAGTGCCTGTGTCAGAGCGACGTGCTCGCGGATCTCGAAGTCGGGGTCACATTCTGGTAGCGGCACACGCTCGTCCCGCGGGGGGCGCTGGCCGCCAAAGCCTCCATCATTGCGTAGCAGGAGCTTCACCTCGCCCCGGGTGATCAACTCGTCGTCCTGGTCGCACGCATCGATTGAGAGCACCGCGATCGCCAGCCGTTTCAGGTCGTAGAGCGCCGACACTCGGCCCTTCACGCGAAGTCGGGCGCTCGGAGCCAGCGGCTTGAAGACGTCCAGCCGTTGGCTGTGATGAACCATCCCCCTGCGATCGCAACCGATCCGATCGACGAGGGCATCGAACGCCGCGAACGTGGGGATCGCGCCGAACGTCGACAGCACCTTCGGGCCCCGGCCCTCGTAGAGGTAGTCTAGCTCATGGGTTGGCGATGCCCCGACACCGAGCGCGTATAGGATCGCATCACGCCAGGTGTACTCGAAATCGATCAGCGGGGACTCATAGCCCAAGCTCTCTGGGTCGATCGCCATGTCGGTGGATTCGAGTAGAGCGCTTGTGGCGGAGGATGGCAATCCGCGCTCGCCAAGCATACAGTGCGGCGTGGTGAACAAGCCGAAACGAGTGGCCATCGTTTTTTCTGGCGGTCCCGCGCCTGGGGCCAACGCGGTAATTGCGGCCGCCGCGATCTCGTTCCTGGAGGCTGGGGCGGAAGTACTGGGCATCTTCCATGGGTACACCAACCTGCAAGAGTACGATCCCGGGGCTCACCCGATGCTCGAGTCCGAGCATTATCGTTTGCTCACACCCGCCGACATTCGCGGTCTGCGTAACAGTCGCGGCGTCATCATCGGCACCGCTCGAGTCAATCCGGGCGGCGCGATCGAGGTTCCATCCGACCTCCTGGACCCTGCCAAGACCGAGCGCCTCTGCAAGATCTACCGGGCACTAGCGGCGCTGAAGGTCGATGCGCTCATCTCGATCGGCGGCGACGATACGCTCAAGACCGCGAACTTCCTCTACCAGTACCAGCGACACCACGTGCCCGAGAAGAATCGCATTCGCATCGTCCACTTGCCCAAGACCATCGACAACGATTATCGCGGCATCGACTTCACCTTTGGGTTCTTCACAGCCGTCGATGTGATGGCCAAGGAGCTCTTGAATCTGCGCGCCGATTGCATCGCCACCAGCAGCTACTTCATCGTCGAGACGATGGGCCGCAAAGCCGGGTGGTTGTCCTACGGCGTTGCAATCGCAGGGGAAGCAAACATGGTGCTCTCGACCGAGGACGTGGTCGGAGACCTCGCCGTCGAAGAAACGAGCATCGATCCCATAACCGGGGAGCAAACGATCGAGCGACGCCTATCAATCACTGCACTTGTGGATCGCATCGTCGACCTGATGATCGAGCGCGAAAAGCGACAGCAATACTACGGCACGGTCGTTCTTGCCGAGGGGCTGGCAGAGCTCCTGCCTGAAACGTCGTTGACCGGGATGCCTCGAGACGAGCACGGGCATATCCGTTTGAGCGCGTTCGACCTCGCGAGCGTGGTTTCCGATCGCGTTCAAAGCCGATACGAGGAGCGAACGGGGCGACGCAAGAAGGTACTGCACATCCAACTCGGGTACGAGTCGCGCTGTTCCCCACCACACGCGTTCGATGTCATGCTCGCAAGCCAGCTCGGTATCGGCGCCTTTCGCGCGCTGGTGGAAGAGGAGCTCGACGGCTACATGGTGAGCGTCAGTGGGCAGTTGGACCTGCAGTACGTCGAGTTCTCGAAGCTGATCAATCCACAGACCCTGCAGACCGAGGTGCGATACATCGAACGCGGTAGCGACTTCCACAAGCTCGCTCGCTTCTTGGAAACTCGCACGGGTCGACGCTTTGCCTGGGGTCCGGGGCTGCGTCTGGAGCCAGAAACCAAAAGGCCTCCGGCGTGACTCCGGAGGCTTCGTCTCAGAACGGACGCTCGCTGATCTGGCGCACGCGCTTGCGACGGCGGCGCGCGGCCTCGGCGGACTTCTTCCGCTTCTTGATCGACGGCTTCATGTAGTGACGGCGCCGTTTGAGCTCCCGAAGAATGCCCTCTGTGGCCATCTTACGCTTGAGGTGCTTGACCGCACGCTCGAGTCCACGTTCACCGACGTGAACTTCAATAGGCTTACATTGTACGGTCTCGACCATGAACGCTATGGCTCCTTCTGAGAGCGGCGGAGGCTTACACAGTGTATCCGGGGGCGCAAGGAGGCCCCCCTTTTCTGGGTCTCCCGCGCCAAGCGCTCAGAATGATGGCCCTATTCGGCCCTGATTTGCGTGTCGCCCAGGTCTGCGCTGCCCGCGCTATCGAACACGAGCTTTCCGTCGCCCGCTTCGACGTGGATCGTGTCGCCGGCGCTGAAACGGCCCGCGAGGATGTCCTCCGCCAAACCGTTTTCCAGGTAGCGCTGGATCGCGCGCTTGAGTGGCCGCGCTCCGTACGTCGGATCGTAACCGACGTTTGCAAGGAAGTCCTTGGCTGCGTCGCTGATCTCCAAGCGTAGATCCCGATCGGCAAGTCTCTTCTCGAAGCGCCCGAGCTGCACGTCGACGATGCTCCGAAGCTGCCTGCGGTCGAGCCGGTGAAAGATGATCGTCTCGTCGAGACGATTCAGGAACTCGGGTCGGAATGCGTCGCGCAGGTCGTCCATCACCGCTTTGCGCATCGCCTCCTCGTCGTCGAGCGCCATGATGTGGTGGGAGCCGACGTTGGAGGTCAGGATCACTACGACGTTCTTGAAGTCGACGGTGCGACCTTGCCCGTCCGTGAGTCGACCGTCGTCCAGCACCTGCAGGAGAACGTTCCACACGTCCGGATGGGCCTTCTCGACCTCGTCGAACAGAATGACCGAGTACGGACGACGACGCACAGGCTCGGTCAGCTGACCCCCCTCCTCGTATCCGACGTACCCGGGGGGCGCGCCGATGAGGCGTGACACTGCGTGCTTTTCCATGTACTCGCTCATGTCGAGACGGATCATCGCCTTGTCATCGTCAAACAAGAACTCGGCGAGCGCGCGCGCCAGCTCGGTCTTGCCGACTCCGGTTGGCCCGAGAAACAGAAACGAGCCGATGGGGCGATTGGGCTCGCTCAACCCAGCACGAGAACGCCGCACGGCGTTCGACACGGCGACCACTGCTTCGTCTTGACCGATTACCCGCTCTCGCAACCGGTCTTCCATGTGAAGGAGCTTGTCCTTTTCGCCCTCGAGCATCTTGCTGACCGGGATCCCAGTCCACTTGGAGACGATCTCGGCAATGTCCTCGTCGGTGACCTCTTCCTTGAGGAATGACGCCGTGGTTTGCACCTCGGCTAGCTTCTGCTGCGCCTGGATGACCGCCGTCTCGGCCGCTGGGATCTCGCCGTATTGGAGTCGCGCGGCCTTCTCGTAGTCGGTGGTTCGTTCGGCACGCTCCAGATCGAGCCGTAGGCTCTCAACGAGCTCTTTCTTCTCACGGATCTCGGTAATCAGCTCTTTCTCGCGAAGCCACTGCGCGCGCATCGTATCGCGCTGTTCTTGAAGCTCGGAGAGCTCGACCTCGAGCTCGCCGAGGCGTCGCTTGCTGGCGTCGTCCTTTTCCTTCTTGAGCGCCTCGCGCTCGATCTCTAGTTGCGTCAGCTTTCGCTCGACCGTGTCGATCGGCGCGGGCAGCGAGTCGATCTCCATCTTCAAGCGTGAAGCGGCTTCGTCGACGAGATCGATCGCCTTGTCCGGCAAGAAGCGGTCGGTGATGTACCGGTGGCTCAATGTCGCTGCGGCGACGATCGCCGAGTCTTGAATTCGGATCCCATGGTGAATCTCGTAGCGCTCCTTGAGCCCTCGAAGGATGCCGATCGTATCCGGCACCGACGGCTCTCCCGCAAAGACCGGTTGGAAGCGTCGCGCGAGAGCGGCGTCCTTCTCGATGTGTTTGCGGTACTCGTTCAGCGTGGTCGCACCAACGCAGCGCAACTCACCTCGAGCCAATGCCGGCTTGAGCATGTTGCTAGCGTCCATCGACCCCTCTGCCGCTCCCGCACCGACGAGCGTGTGCAATTCGTCGATGAACAGGATGATCTGCCCCTTTGCGGCCTCGATCTCTTGGAGCACCGCTTTGAGCCGTTCTTCGAACTCGCCCCGGTACTTCGAGCCGGCCAGCATCGCGCCGAGGTCCAGGGCGAGAAGCTTCCGGTCTTTGAGACCTTCCGGTACGTCGCCTTGAACGATGCGGTGCGCGATCCCCTCCGCGATTGCTGTTTTGCCAACGCCAGGCTCCCCGATGAGCACAGGATTGTTCTTGGTGCGCCGCGAAAGAACCTGCATGACACGACGAATTTCCTCGTCGCGTCCGATGACGGGATCGGTTTTCCCTTGTCGCGCCGCTTCGGTGAGATCGCGCGTGTATTTCTCGAGCGCTTGAAACTTCCCCTCCGGATCGGGGTCGGTCACGCGTTGATTGCCGCGCACCTCCTGCAACGCGCGCATGAGCTTGTCGCGATTGACGCCCTGCGCTTCGATCACCTTCTTGAGTTGGCCGTCTTTGTACGCGGCGATCAGAACGTGCTCGGCCGAGGTGTATTCGTCTTTGAGTGCCTCGGTTTCCGTCCACGCCTGCTTGAGGAGATCCCGGAGGCGTGCCGAGATGCCCGGTTCGGCTCCTCCCGACACTTTCGGCATACGGTCGAGGACGGCCCCCAGTGCGCGAATCAAGCCCTGCAGGTCTGCGCCAGCTTTCTCGAGAATGGCCGGCGCGAGCCCACCGGCCTGAGCGAGAAGCTCCAGGAGCAGATGCTCGGGGTAAACTTCAGGATTGCCTCGGTCGGCCGCGTTCTGCTGAGCGGCGACCAAGGCCTCGCGCGTCTTGGTGGTGAGTCTGTCGAGTCGCATTTCACGTTAGGTTAAGCACGGCGGTTCGCACGTCAATAGTTAGACAGGCACCGAAAACGAAGTAATAACGGGGCCGTGCACCCGATGAACATCGCCGTGTTGGCGGCCTTGCTGCTCGCGTCCTGCAAGAGCGAGCCAGCGCCCACAGGCTTCGAATCTCCGAGCGCAACGATCGACTCGCTGTTTCGCGCGTATGGTGTTCGAGACATGACTCAGCAGGAAGCGCGACGCAGGTTGGAAGCCCGCGAACGATTCGAGCTCCGCGACGAGGCGCTTTTCCGGAGCTGTTTCTCGGATTGGCAGGGAGAGCATGATCACGGGCTCGGCGGCTTCGTGTTTGGGCAGCTGGTCGCCGCTAAAGACGAGCTTCAGATCGGCGTTCAGGAGAAAATTGCCGAGGTGCGCGTTGCTTCAGCATCGAGCGAGCTGCAGCCCATCATCCTCGTGAAACAAGGCGAGGCTTGGAAGATCGATCTGCGGCAGAGCGTGCCCCCGCAGATCCGGCAGAGCCTTTATGAGGTTTATCGTCGCGCGCGCAGGGCAGAGCGGGAAGCAAAATAGTCGCCGCCATTACCGGATCGTGAACGGCGCTACGTCGATGCGCTCCCCCGGAGCAGTTTCACGCAAGGTGTCGCGCAATAGAAGAAGCTCGCGCGCCTGCGGGTTCAGGGCAAGTCCTGCGCTGACGGTCCGCATCGCTGCGTTCGTATCGCCGACCGACGCGAAATAGAGGGAATCGGTGTAGTGACGCCAGATTAGCTGCGTCTTCGTATGTTCCTCGATCGGCTTGCCAATGCGCTGATAGATGTCTCCCCAGAGCGCCGCGTGTGCGAGCATTGCCCGCGCCTCATCGTTCTCCGTCGTCTCGGCGGTCAAAACCCGATAGTAGAGCTGTTCCGGAATCAGAAGGTCCATCAGCTCGGGTGTCACGCGGACATCCATCTCGACATACACGGGTCGAAGCGCGGCCAGACTTTGCAGCTCCGCAATGCTCAACGAACCATCGAGCATGTAACTCCGCAGAAAGGGTGTTAGCTCCGGTTCGTTCTTCACGAGATGCTCCACCAAGCTCGGATAGGTCAGGAGCGGCAAAGGAATCATCGTGACGTCGGGCCGATTGAGCTCCTCGGCCTCACCGCCCCAATACCGAAAGATGGTCTGGGGATTGTGCGCAAAGACGACAGACCGCGGGGGCAGCGAGCGGCGTAATCCGTCGTCGAATACATCGGTGTCGACGAAGCGGCCAAGCGTCGAAACTTCAAACGAACGGACAAACTGATAGGACGCCCCCAGCACCAGGATCACTCCGAATGCGGGTGCGAGCCTCGGCCTGGTCGGCACGGCCTCCGCGAACGCGGAGAGCAAGACCCCAACTGCGAAAGCCGCAAACACCGCCAGCGATGCGTAGGACAGCATGAAGTACGCGGCGGCATCGGGATTACCCCTGACGAAGCCCAGCGCGGCGCGCCCTAAGGCGTACACAGCCCAGAGGCTGAGCCAAAAAAACCCGTATCTTCGTGACGCTTTGACTCGGAGCATGAAATAGGCCCCCAGCAGGGCCAGGACCAGCGTGAGGACGTGCAGGTCTTGTGCGGTGACGAGAAGGACATCTGCGAACCGCTCGCCAAACGGCACCACCACATTTGGTGAAAGGCTCTTCTGGAAGGCCTCCGCGGTGACGACCCAGACAAAGCGACCTGGCGTCGATGGGTTTCCCAGATTCAGGTACGGCTCTGTTGACGCGCGCAAGGGCAAATACAGATAGGTGAGCAGGCCGGCGCACAGAAACCCGAGTGACCAGGCCAAGGGTCTCCATCCCCAGCGGCGCCAGATGCCGAGCCAGAGCCAGAGCGATGGCAGGACCAGGAGAACCGCCAAGTAGTGGTGGTTCGCCAGAGCTAAGCCCAGGGCCAACGCGCCCTGATAGAGCGGCCGAACGTCCCCATCGGGACCCGAAAGAGAAACCCTCAAAATGCGTTCGATGGCGAAACACAGCAGAGCCGCTTGCAGCGCATAGACCTCTGGGCGCACGGCTTGGAACCACCAGGCGTGGGTTCCGACCACCCACCAAGTGGCTGCCAAAGAGAGTGGGAACCGCAGCGAGTCGCGAATCAAGTCGGCGATCGCGAGTGTGTTCTGCAAGGCGACGCACAACGCGACGGCGGCGACGGAGGTAAGCATTCCGCAAACCACCGCGATCCGGAACGACATGGCTCCAACTGGAGCAAGAGCCGCGGCCCCGAGAACGATCTCCGCCAGGGGGTGACCTGGCGGGTGCGAGATTCCGAAGTCCGCGGCAGCAGCGACGAACTCTCCGCTGTCAAACCAATGAGCGTATCCCGACGCGGTTGCCACATAAACCAAGAGCGGTGGAACGCCGACGAGGAGAGCCTTCATGAAGTTCGCGCGCAAGGCGCTCCCATCATCGGCCGACTCCGACCGTGCGGCCAAAAAACTACCTCTGGCACCTCAGCATCCATGCGATAGTTCGCGAATGCCGAAGCTCTGGCTCATGAAGAGCGAACCCGAAGTCTATTCCATCGAGGATCTTCAACGCGACGGCACGGAACCTTGGGAAGGCGTTCGCAACTACCAGGCTCGGAATTTCATGCGCCAAATGGTCAAAGGCGATCTCGTGATCTTCTATCACTCGAGCGCAGCGCCCCCGGGAGCAGCGGGCGTCTGTCGGGTCGTCCGTGAAGCGTATCCGGACCCGAGCCAGTTCGACTTCCGCAGCGAGTACTACGATCCGAAGTCCAAGACGGACGACCCGCGCTGGTCGCTCGTCGACGTCGAGTTCGTCGAGAGGTTCATCGAGCCGGTGCCGCTGAAGTCGCTCAAGAACGACCCGGCACTGCAGGGCATGCTGCTCACCCAAAAAGGCTCGCGCCTCTCGGTCCAGCCGGTCGAAAAGAAGCATTTCAAACGGGTTTTGAAGATGGCAGGCGCGAAGACGCGCATCAAGTGACTGAGCAGGGACACGGGGGCGGCACGACCCGGGCGCTGACGGACGGCCCGGCTT
>JBAVOF010000639.1:0-2234 GCA_049691835.1 Polyangiales bacterium | reverse complement strand
GCTTCGAGCGACGCTCCAAACCACCCCGCCCGCTGCGCGGGCACCCCTCCTTGGAAAGGAGGGGAGGGGGTTGTTGCTGCGATCAGCGCTCCCAACCACCCCGCCGCCTTCGGCGGCACCCCTCCTTGGAAAGGAGGGGAGGGGGTTATTGCTTAGATCAAGTCGCATCGCTGGCAAAAGCCGCTGCGTCGAGTCCCTCGGAGTAGCGCTCTATTCGGCCTATCGCGTCTCGAACGTGCCCGAGATAGTCGGAGAGTCGAGGCGAATCAGCCTGACTCACAGCGGAACGGCCTCCACGAGGGCGCGTACCCTGACCCGATCGCGAAGAGCGTTCGGTGTCACAACATCCACCCTGACGCCAAGCAGGCGCGAAGCCTCGTCGCAGATGCGGCCGATATCGAAAAGCGTCGTCTGTGGGGTCGGATCGACCAGCAGGTCAAGGTCGCTACGGTCCGTGTCGCGTCCCGACGCAGCCGACCCGAATACCCTCGGGTTGCACACCCGATTTCGCAGCACCAGCGCCCGAAGCGCTTCGCGGTGTCTGTCCAGTGCGGTCGATGGCTTCATATCAGGATCGCATGCAGGTCTGCTCGCGGCGAGCCATGAGACTGTCGACGTATGCGCTGATGGCTTCCTGAACATTGTTCATGGCTTCGGCGCGCGTTTGCCCTTGGGTCACGCAGCCCGGGAGCGCAGGCACCTCGGCGACGAAAACGCCGTCCTCGTCCTGCTCGATCAGCACGCGATATTTCATCGTCTTCCCCCGTTCCCGTGCCCACCGATGACAGTCAACTTCAATGCCCCTGCAGTGGCGCGGCCCTCGCGCACTTCAGCGAACAACTCGGCCACCGTTACCACCGACCGGGACAATGGCAAGGGCGCTCCCCGCATGAATTCCTCCGCCGCTGGTCATCGGCGGAGGACGTCGATCATGCATAATAATCGACGTAGGCGTCCAAGGGGAGGCTCAGGATCCGCTCGGCGAATTGCTCGGATGTAAGAGCGGCTGCTAGGGTCCGGCGACACGAAGCCTGTCAACGCCGGGAGGACGGCATAGCCTCGTTCGCTCCCTGCCCATACGGCAGCCGCATCGGTTGGTTCGGCGTCAGCGCGTCAAAGGCTTGGCTCCTTGCCTCGGCTCGAATGCCAGACGGAAAGGACGACCAGTTCATCGCCCTTCACCTGGTAGTACAGGAAATACCGCACGCGGCGAAGATGGAGCCTACGCACGCCGGAGAGGCGGGTGTTACCGATACGTACGCCCACGCCAGGCTGGCGAAGTAGCAGATCAAACGCTCACTTCAGATCTTCGCGTATCGCCAATGGCACAGCCGGGCGATTTGCCCCCCACCATCACTCGGCACGCTCAATTTCGGACGCAGTGCGGCGCGTGATGCGAAGGCGCAGCACGACGATCAGCGAATACGGTCCAGTCGGGCGTAGAGCTCCTCGGCAGAGATGGTCTCGCCGCGATCTGCCTCGGCGATTGCTTCGAGAAGTTCTGCCTCCTCTTCCGGAGACAAGTGAACCTCCCCCTCGGGTTCCCGTGTGAGGACCACCACGGTCTCACCCTCAGGGAGCTCCAGGCCCTCAACGACGACCTTACCGTCGACGACGATTCCCGTGGCGACTTGCATACGCGTATGGTACTCCTCGTGCCCGGGACCGGGGACCAGTCGTGCGACGTGCCGGTGGTTGCGCTCGATGACGACCGCTTCGCCGTCGGCCGCGAGTCGATCGAGGATCTGGCTCAGATTGCGTGCGAGCTCGGTTGACGTAATCCGCTTCACTGGGAAATCCCCAATATCGGATTTACGTATTTCTTTGCCACAACGACAGGGGATATCTTGCTGCTTCCGCGTGCTCTCGTGAGGTCAGAGTCGCACGCGTGATCGGGACCAGGCGCGGGACGCGGGGCAGAGCCTCCCGCGCGAACTCGACGATCGCGATCGGATCGGCGAGATCGAGCTGCTTGTGGTCGAACGAGAAGACTCCGCCGAGCGGCGCGAGGGCGCGCTCGAGTTCGTGGCCGACTTGGCCGTTTCTTCCGGTTAGAAGGACCTTCACGGGAGTAGCGCCCTGCTTCGAGCGACGCTCCAAACCACCCCGCCCGCTGCGCGGGCACCCCTCCTTGAAAAGGAGGGGAAACTCCCAACAACCAACAACCAAAATCCGTTTCCCGCTTCCCTCACGGGAATACCTCGGCGTCGCGCAGCGGCACGCCCGCCTTGTCC
>JBAVOF010000638.1:0-4431 GCA_049691835.1 Polyangiales bacterium | reverse complement strand
ATCCGGCAGTGTACGGCGGTCATCGAGAGATCGATCTCGCGATGATGCGTCTGTTCGGCGGTTTTAGCGAGCGCGTGTTTGCAGCGTACGAAGAAGCCTGCCCGCTCAGTCCGGGAGCGAGCGAGCGCGTTCCCCTCTACCAACTCTATCCGTTGCTCGTGCACGTCAATCTGTTTGGCGGTTCGTATCTGAGCTCTGTCAAGCACGCTCTCTCGGCGTACGTCTAGTTGCACGGAGCAATTGCTCCGTGGTTCTTGACACCCCGAGGAGGGGAGCCCAGATAGGTTCCATGGGTAAGTCGGAGCATGGCATTCGGCACGCTGGCACCCTGTCGGCATTCCTCCTGATCGACCACGGGAGCCGACGCGCCGAAGCGAACCAGCTTCTCGACGAAGTGGCGGCGCTGGTGAGGCAACGTCTCGGTCCCGGAGCTGTGGTGGAACCCGCACACATGGAGATCGCCGAACCGACGGTCGCCCAAGGGTTCGCGCGTTGCGTTGCACTGGGGGCCACCGCAGTCATCGCCCACCCATTCATGCTCGCGCCCGGCCGGCACGTGAGCGAAGACCTGCCGCGGCTGCTCGCCGAGGCGGCTGCTGCGCACGAGGGTGTCGGCTTCGTGATGGCAGCGCCGCTTGGGAGCCACGCCGGGGTGATAGACGCAGTGGTGGAGCGATGCCGCGCGGCGATTCAAGACGAACGGCCCGAAACAACCTAGGGAATCAAGACGACCTTTCCTGTGGTCTTTCGCGATGCGAGCGCCGCCAGGGCCAGCTTCGCGTCCTCCAGCGGATAGCGCGCGGAAACCAACGGAACGATCTTGCCGTCGGCGTACAAGCGTGAAATAGCTTCTTGCGCGTCGCGGAGCACCCGCGGATTCTTCTCGAAGTACAGACCCCAGTGAAGCCCTACCAACGAGAAGTTCTTGACCAGCACCCGATTCATCTGCGCTGAGGGAATCCGTCCGCTCGCGAACCCGATGATCAGAATCCGCCCCTCGAAAGCGATGCATCTCGTCGATCGATCGAAGGTGTCACCGCCTACCGGATCGTAGATGACGTCCGCGCCGCGACCGTCGGTCAGCTCCTTCACGCGTTCCACCCAATCCTCGTCGCGGTAGTTGAAAGCGGCGTCCGCGCCATTTCGCCTCACCAAGTCGAGCTTGTCCCTGGAACCCGCAGTACCGATCACCCGCGCCCCCAAGGCGACGCCGATCTGCACTGCAGAGAGTCCCACGCCGCCCGCCGCTGCGTGCACCAAAAGTGTCTCGCCTGCTCGCAGGCTCGCGCGATGCACGAGTCCCACATACGATGTCTGATAGACGAGACCCAACGCGGCCGCTTCCTCGAAGGACATCTGAGGCGGCATTGGGAAGACGCGTTCCTGCGGGGCGGCGACGGTCGAGGCGAAGCCACCATACTCGAGCAATGCGCTCACGCGGTCGCCGACGCGAAACCGCTCGACCCCTTCTCCGATCTCCCGGACCGTGCCGGCTACTTCAGCACCAGGCGAGAAGGGGAGCTCGGGACGAACCTGGTACTTTCCCTCGGTTATCAGGATGTCGAAGAAGTTACATCCAGCAACCCTCACATCGATGACGACTTGGCCCGGCGCCGCCGGCACGGCATGCAGGCTTTCGCGGCGCAGCGAGCCGGGGCCATCGAGCTCGTGAACGACCATCCTGTACATGCGGGACTGAGTTTGCGCACAAAAGCGGGCCGAGACTAGCCAGCCGAACCAAAAATCCCGCCTTACTGGTATAAGCGGTCGATGATCGGCCCGAGGCGAAACCATCGCTTGCCGGCCGGTGTGCTCCCGGCTCGGCCTCCGGGGCGCGCCGAGGACCTCGGTTCGCGAGTGCGGGCGAAGGCACCGCCTCCGGTAGAGCGCCCGCCGGGCCCGAGCGTCCCCCTCGAGACCCCTGCGGAGCGCGCTCGATCTCTGGTCGATGAGCTGCTCAGGCGGAGACCGGATGGAATCGCCCCCATCGTGCGACGGCTCCTGGCGCTTGGGAACTTCGCCCTCGAAGAGCTTGCCGAGCGATTCCCTGGACCGCTCTGGCGCCCATCGCCGTCATCCGACTCCGGTCTCCTGCGCCCGGCGGAGGTTTCCGCGATCGCGGTGGCGATCGCTACGTTCGAAGACGAAGCCATCCCCTACCTCGCCCGCTTGATGCGTCAACCGAGCCCGAAGGTTCGCTACTACGCTGCCAGCATCTGCGGAGCACACGAGCATACGCTACTCATCCCGCCACTCGCGCGCCTGTCGCTCGACGAAGACCGTGACTGCCGACGCGTCGCGCTGCATCTCCTGAGCACATACCAGCATGACCCCCAGTACCGACGAGCCTTGTCTGAGCTCCGTCATTGCGCATCGGATGTCGCTCAGCCGCTTGCGGTGCGGCGTCGTGTGATCTCTGCCCTGACCCAGTTGCGCGACGAGGCCTCCTTAACGTTGTTCGTGAATCTGCTGGCCGACTCCGATCGCGGAATTGCGACCGCAAGCCGTGTCGGGCTCAGGGTGCTCACCGCCCATGACTTCGGGTTTGCCCGAGACGCTTGGCTCCGATGGTTGTCGGAGCGGGGTCACGACATCCGAATTCAATGGCTTATCGAGGGGCTTGGCGACAGCCGAGGCAACATTCGCGTCCTCGCTTCGCGGGAGCTCTGGCATCAAACTCGACTTCTGGAACCGCTATCGGAGGCGTCGGGCCGAGACGAGTTTCTAGCCGCGCAGCAGAGTTACAAGCGCTGGTGGACGAGAACCCACTTCGAATGAGCTCGTCGCGCTAGCCGCCCATGGCGGAACCGCTGACATCGCGCGGACCCCGTTGTTCCAATCCGTGACGCCGAAGCTTGTCGAGGAACGTGGTGCGCTTGAGACCGAGCATCCGTGCTGCCTCGCTCTTGTTGCCGCCGGACCTAAGGAGCGCCCGCTCGAGCAGACGGCGCTCCACCTCGAGATAGGTCCCGCTCAAGGACTCTGCGTCGCCGCTCGGCGGCCATGCCAGGGCGGGAAGATCGCGCAATGCGATCGTCTTTGCGGATGTCCCTGCAACCGCAAGCTCGATGATCAACTCGAGCTCGGCAACGTCGCCCGGCCAGTCGTGAGCGACCAGAGCCTTCATGCTCTCTTGTTCGATCCCGATTGGATCACGGGCCAAGACTCGGCATGCCTTATCGATGGCGAGCAGCGCGAGCGAGGGTATGTCTTCGCGCCGCTCGCGAAGCGGTGGTATCGTGAGAACGGGAAGCGAGAAACTCCTCGCAAGGCCCAAGTCGAGTGCTCCGCACCGTTGGAGCTCGCTCAATGGAGCCCGGGATGTCGCGATGACTCGGGGGCGAACTTGCCCTGGTTCTCGCTCGCCTTGAGTCTCTGAATCCGGCGGTGCCAACACCGCGGCGAGACGCCTCTGAGCGGGTTTGGGGAGAGCGGGCAAGTCGCGCAAGAGTAGCGTCCCGCCCGCGGCGGATTGAAACCACCCCGTGCCCTGCGCCCCCTCGGTGCCAAATAGCAGGTTCATGACCTGATCTGGCGGTGCCGCGGAGCAGTCGGCCACTACGAACGGCGCTTCCCAACGTGGGCCGCGGTCGTGAATGAACCGGGAAACCGGCAAGACCGGCGAGCCCGCAGGTGCGACGAGCAAGATGGGATCGTCAGCGGGCGCAAGCTCGATCGCGCGCGTTTGCACACGTCGCATCGATGGGCTGTAGGCTACGTGCAGAGCTTGATCTTCGGCGAAACCCCGCCCCAGGATATCGCACTGTCGACGAAGTTCTTCGACCTGCTCTTCGAGAGAACGGATTCGGTCCTCGGCGTCACGCCGCAACGTAGACAGCTGGCGAATCTGCGCTTCGGCGCGGTTTTGTGACAGTGTCGTAGCGAGCACAAGGCCGAGCGAGGTCCCCAAGACCGTGAGCGCATCGAGCTCGAAGGGCGACAACGCCTCCGATCGGTCGTTCAGGGGCACCAGGAGCAAGCCTTCGGTGTGGTCTAGGTGTACGCAGGGGAGCACACAGCCGATCGCTCGGCTCTCCAGCGTGGCCACCAGCGCGCGTATGGACGGCTCCCGAACGACTCGGCCGCGCAGGGTGACGAGGTCGAGCACCCCGTGGTGACTATCGTCGAACAAGGCGTGCGTGATGGTCGCTGGAGGATGGTCCGGCTTGATTTTCACTCGCTCGCCGACGTCTAGTTGGATACGCATCGGCGGCTCCAACGTATAGAGCTCGGGTAAGCCGTTGGCGGAGCCGAGGGCCCGGGTCAACGGGATGAGAATACTTGCGGCAACCTCTTCGAGCGCGGTGCCTCCAGCCAAATTGGCTTTCGCCACTCGCGCTGCGTGCGCCAGCCGACTCGTGGTGCTCCAGACGGCGCGGTTCGACAACTTTCGCGATAACCAGAAAGCGAGCCACCATAGGATCCCAGAGA
>JBAVOF010000637.1:0-2881 GCA_049691835.1 Polyangiales bacterium | reverse complement strand
TTGAACGAGGCTGCCACGGTGCACCTGGTCGGATTCGCGTTCGTCCGCGGATCGCTCGTCCAGCTTGACAGCGCCTCGTTGTGTCAGAACGCTCCGGCGCATGTCAGATCTCATCTCTAAAGAGCTATTCGCCCGCGCATGCAAAGTCATTCCCGGCGGCGTCAATTCCCCCGTGCGCGCTTTCAGCGCAGTGGGTGGCGAGCCGATCTTCATCAAAGAGGCTCATGGCCCTGTGCTCGTCGGCGCGGATGGCACCGAGTACATCGACTATGTCGGGTCTTGGGGCGCCATGATTCTCGGGCATGCTGCGCCGGACGTCGTTGAAGCGATCCAACGGGCCGCCGCTAAGGGCTCGAGCTACGGTGCGCCAACCGAGGCAGAGATCACGATGGCTGAGCGTCTCCGTGACGCCGTCCCCTCGATGGAGATGTCCCGGCTAGTTTCGAGCGGCACTGAGGCGACGATGGGCGCCCTCCGGCTGGCTCGTGGTTATACGGGGCGCGACCTGATCGTGAAATGCATTGGCGGTTATCACGGTGGTGCGGACTATCTCCTCGTCAAGGGTGGCAGTGGCTTGGCGACGTTGGGGGAGCCGGACAGCGCAGGGGTTCCAGCCGCGATCGCCGGGACGACGCTGGTCGTTCCCTACAACGATGCATACGCCATCGAGAAGGTCTTCGACGAACGCGGCAGCGAGATCGCCGCCGTGATCTTCGAGCCGATCGCGGGCAACATGGGTTGCATTCCTCCGGATCCTGTCTGGTTGTCTGCGCTTCGTACGCAGACTCAGAACCATGGCGCGCTCCTCGTGTGCGACGAGGTCATGACCGGCTTCCGCGTGGCCTGGGGCGGGGCTCAGGCGCTCTACGACATTCGCCCCGATCTCACCTGCCTGGGCAAGATCATCGGTGGTGGTCTGCCGGTCGGCGCCTATGGTGGAAAACGCGAAATCATGCAAAAAGTCGCTCCGCTCGGCCCGGTGTACCAGGCGGGAACGCTCAGTGGTAACCCGCTTGCCGTCGCAGCGGGTCTCGGGACCATCGAGCAGCTCCTCCGGCCCGGCATCTACGAAGACCTCGAGAACAAGGGGGATCAGGTCCAGGCGCTCCTCGAGCAGCACGCGGGCGGCGCTGGGGTCGCGATCACCGTTCAGCGCGTTGGGTCCATGCTCACGGCGTTCTTCCGCGCCAAACCAGTCCGCAACTGGGACGAAGCGGCCGACACCGACCGCGAGGCGTTTGCGCGATGGCATGCAACTCTGCTCGATCACGGCGTTTACTGGCCTTGCAGTCAATTCGAGGCAGCTTTCATCTCGTTGGCCCACGACGCCGACTGCCTGCAGAAGACCGGTCGAGCGTTCAAGGCCGCGTTCGCCGCCGTTTGAGGCCGCGAAACCATCCGATTTCCTTGGCGGAAATGGCCTTCAACCAAGCTTGACCCTACATACCCCCGTGCTATACGCCGCCCGCTCTTTGGGCGCGGATCCTTGGAACGATAGGAAACGATGTGCTGGCGATGCTCCTCAACCGGGAACAGCGGGAGCAGCTCAGGCAGATGGGCAGCTTATCGACGATTGGCCTCGAGTTGGGCCTTTCGATTGCACTGGGCTACCTCGGAGGCGAATGGTTGGACGGCAAGCTCGGGACTGAACCTTGGCTCAAATGGATCGGCCTCGGCTTTGGGCTTGCCGCGGGCGCGCGAAGCCTCTACAGGGTCGTCCGTCGCGCTCAGCGGATGATGGAAAAAGAAGACGAATCCTCGTGATCGACCAACTCAAAACGCAAACCCCTCGCAACGTCGCGGTCGCGGCCTTTGTGCTCGCGGGCCTGGCGTTCGTGCTTGGCGGTGTCAGCATCGGAATCGGCGCCATCGTCGGCGGGGTCGTGGCGACTTTGGACGCGTGGGCGATCACCTGGTTGGCCAGCCGCATCATCGGGGGCGCGGGCTTCATCGGCCGTGGGTTTGCTGCGGGGCTCCTCGGCGCCAAGCTAGTCCTGCTCTTGGCCGTTTGTTGGGCCCTGCTTGCTCGCTGGGGTGTCCAGCCGCTTGGGTTCTCGGTGGGTCTCGGCGCGTTGGTGCTCGGCATGCTCTACAGCGGCGCCGAGCTCTCGCTCCGAGAGGCCCGTGCCGCTCAGCACGCGCAGACGGCAGGGGAGGGATAGGGCATGCCGCACGGCGAATCATGGTTCAGCTTCTTGCCGTTCTACGGGTCCCTCCAGCACTGGTTGTCCGACACGTTCGGCCCGAGCTACATGGAGCACAACTCGCACCTCGGGGCGCAGCACGTCATCGCATACACCGCCATAGTGCTCTTCCTGATCGGCGTCGGCGTCTATGTCAGCCGGCGCCTCAAGAACACTCAGGATAACATTCTGCCCGAGGGCAAAGTCACGTTTTACGCCTTGATCGAGACAATCGTCGGCGCGACCTACAGGATGTCCGCAGATCTCATGGGCCCGAAGCCCGCGAAGTATTTTCTTCCGCTCGTTGGAGCCTGCGCGCTCGTGATCTTTTTCTCGAATGCTCTCGGCCTCATCCCCGGGTTCCTACCGCCGACCGACAATCTGAATACGACGTTCGCCATGGCGATGGTGATCTTCGTCGTCACGCACATCTACGGTGTCAAAGAGCACGGCTTCGTGAAGTACTTCTCGCACTTCTTCGGACCGAAGGTGCCCTGGTGGATCGCCTGGTTCATCAACCCGCTGATGTTCTTCATCGAGCTCATCAGCCACGTCGTTCGCCCCGTTACGTTGGCGATTCGTCTCATGGCGAACATGACGGCCGACCACCTCGTGCTCGGCATCTTCGTCAGCCTGTTCGCCAGCATGGGCCTGGTGCTCTTGCCGGTGCCCGTCGTCTTCTACCTGATGGGCTGCCT
>JBAVOF010000636.1:0-1656 GCA_049691835.1 Polyangiales bacterium | reverse complement strand
GAGCGGGGTCAAGGAGGGCAGAAGCCTCGGCTCAAAGGCGCTCGAGCTCTACATGCGAGGCCATCTATACCGCCAGTTCAATCAGCCTCACGTGAGCATGGTCCCCCCGATGCGCGACTCTCTGCCGCCGAAGCCGAGCATCAAGACTCAGCATGTCGACAAAGTCGCGTCGCTGCTGCGCAGAGCCGAGAGACCCGCTCTGGTCATCGGAAGTCAGGCCCTGGTCAACTGTCGCGACCCCAAACCGCTTGCCAATGCGGTGCAGACCTTGGGGGTCCCAACCTGGCTTGGTGGGATGGCACGGGGTCTGCTCGGTCGACACAGCGACGTCCAGTTTCGACACCAGCGAGGCGCTGCGCTCAGAGAAGCCGACTTGGTCATCGTCGCGGGCTTCCCGTTCGACTTCCGTCTCGCCTATGGCCGGAGCATCTCGAGCCGGGCGACGCTCGTTGCGGCGAACCTGAGCTCGAGCGAGATGCGCAAGAACCGGCGCCCGGAGGTGCCGGTTCACATGCACGCAGGCGATTTCCTGCAGGAGCTGGCGGCAGCGGCCGGCGATGGGCTCGGCCCTTGGAGCAGCTGGTTCGATGCGCTTCGGGCCCGCGAGCGAGACCGAGACCGGGAGATCGACGCGCAAGCCCAAGCATCCACCGATCTCGTCAACCCGCTGCATCTCTTTCAGCGAATCGAAGAGAAGATGTCAGACGATGCGGTCCTGGTCGTCGATGGTGGGGATTTCGTCGCCACCGCCTCGTACATCTTGCGGCCACGCCAGCCCCTCTCCTGGCTCGACCCGGGCGTATTTGGGACGCTTGGGGTCGGCGGTGGTTTCGCGGTCGGCGCGTCCTTGGTGCGACCGGGCAAGGAGGTGTGGCTCGTCTATGGTGATGGCTCTTGCGCCTATAGCCTCGCCGAAATGGACACCTGCATCCGACATGGACTCGCACCCATCGCCGTGATTGGCACTGACGGTTCCTGGTCACAAATCGCACGCGAGCAGATTCCAATGCTCGGGACCGATGTGGGAACGGTGCTCAAGCGAACCGCCTATCACGAGGTGGGCCGAGGCTACGGCGCTGTCGGATTGCTCTTGGACGATCCGGCTAAGGTAGACTCGACGTTGGATGAAGCCAAGGCACTGGCAGCGTCCGGGAAGCCCGTGGTGATCAACGTACTCATCGCCGGAACCGACTTTCGCAAGGGTTCGATCTCGGTCTAGAGATCATGGCCACGTGGCGACAACGACGAAAGGCGCAGCGCCGCCTCAGCGACAAACACACGGTCGCGCTTTGGTACCACCCGCAATACAAGGTCGATGTGCTAGTCGAGACCGCACGCGTACCCGGGGTCGAGGTCGCGCGTGGCGAAAAGATCCTGGGTTCCCTCGGCGTGGAGGGACTGGTACGACCCAAGGAAGTGCGTCCCGCGCCACTGATCGCACTGGCAGACCTCGCGAAGGTGCATAGTGAGAACTACCTCGATCAAACAGCCCGGCCCGAATATCTGGGTCGCATTTTCGGCCTCGAAGCGCACTTCATCGACGTGGATCCGATCTTGAACGCGCAGCGGCGACAGGTTGGTGGCACGGCCGAAGCGGCGCGATGGGCCATTGGCGCTTTGGACCGCGTCGCTTTCAACGTCGGAGGAGGCTTTCAC
>JBAVOF010000635.1:0-2378 GCA_049691835.1 Polyangiales bacterium | reverse complement strand
GAAGAGCTCGACCGTGGACATCGTCTCCAGCGCCACGCAGCGGTTCGAGCGAGCGGTGACCCGACCCGACAAGCGAAACCCGCGGGCTCAGTTCCGACGCTGGATCCCCGAAACCGGAACCAAGCGCCCGCGACATCGCGCCGGCAAGGCCCGCTGCGCCTAGACGACGCCTAGGGGGCAACGGGCCTCAGTGGCGCGCTTCCAGCTCGGAACCCGAACAGATTTCTGTGGATCAGAGGCGGCATTCCTTTTCGAAGGATTCCTGGCAACGGTCCTCGTTGCGTTCGGTGTCGCAGTTGCAGATGCCGTCGCAAAACCATTCGATGCGCCCGGTTCGCAGGAAAACGTCCTGCTGCTTGAAGCTCGGCGTGAGCTCGCGGACTCGGTCGTGTGGATTGCATCCGGCGGTCGCCGGCATGTTGGTGAGCGGCTCCGGGGGAAGCGCGAAATCGTACTCGACGATCCCGGACACACCATCGACTGGAGTATCGGCCGGCTCGAGGCCGAAGATCTCGCGGGGAAAAGGTTGCAGGGGGTCGTTGGACCGAATCAGCTTCGCGTCGATCGTGCGCGCCATCGCGTGTGCCATGATCGTCGGGACCTCATGATCACCGATCCCCGCGTGCATCAGCACGTGATGCTCCGGCGTGTTTGGTAACGTGACACCATGCATCGAACGAATGAAACCCGCCGCCTCCGAGCGGTCCCAGTGAACCTGGATGAGTTGAAGCATGACCTGGAAATCGAGCGGTGAGCCCGGATATGCCAACTTGATGAAATCCGTGTACTCGTCGCTGTCGACACTGCGCTGCCAAACCCAGTTGTATCCGGCTGCCGGCTCCCCGAGCAGACCGTGAGTCACGTCCGTCGAGATCGACATGTAAACGGCCCCCATCATGCCACCCTGGCTGTCGCCTCGATAGGCTCGAACACTGGGGTCGATTTGGGAGGGAGTGAGCAGTACGCGCTCCCCATCGACGATGCCGTCCCGCGCGATGCGCCCGATCATCATGCGCATCGCTAGAAGCTGGTTCACATGGCCTTGGATCTGCCGATCGACGAAGCCAGGAAGAAGCTCCGGACGACCGAGCAGCGCCTCAGCCGCCAAGAGGGTGTCTGGGTCGGCCTGGCCGTAGAGATCGACCGCCACGTTGATCCAGTTCCAACCGTTGGCTGCCATGGCCTGATACCCGTTCTGACCCTCCTCCTTGCCGCCGAAGAAGCCGTGTCCGTTTTGCAGAACGCCATGCGGGGTGCCGTTGTCGATGCTGTTCGGGATCTGCACCAGAACTTCCATTTCCATGGTGCCGTTCTGCATCGGCGCGCCGGACTCATCGAAAAGAAGCCGGGGAACGGGATCTCCCGGCAGGTAGATGTCGGTGGAGAGGTAGCGCGGCACCGTGGCTGTCAGGATCACGCGGTGGCGAATCATGGGGTTGGGGTCGTCGATGACCTCCTTGATCACATAAGTTGGGCCGTCGGCGCCAACCACGGCAAGCGCCGCGTCGCGCACGGTGACCATCCTCCCGGTGATGCTCTGGCGTGAGCCAGTAGTGAAATCCCAAGCAATTTGCAGATTGTCCCTTTCGATACCGGCAGCGTCGAGCACGTTGAAAATATCGTCGTAGTGCTGCCGGCGGCTTGCCACGCTCGGATCATCGTGATCGGTGCCATCCCGCAGGGCGCGGAACACATCGGTGGGTTCGAGAGGCTCCCCCGAGCTGTCGACGACGTTGCGAATGGCGACGATGTACCGCGTCGAATATTCCAGCACGTAGCCTGGACGAAGGAGCAATGCCTTCTCGTCCGTGTCGGTCGATACGTCGACATCCACGAAGTGCGGGACGAGCGTGCCGGTCTCCGCCTTGACAAGAATGGTCGGGGAGCTCGGGTCTAGAGTGGTCGCGAGCATGCTCGGATCGGCGAGCCCCGTTGCTGTCGCACCCGGCATGTATGTCACGGCGCTGCTCGCTACGGACCAACCGTCGAGGCCGTAATAGTCGGAGGGGTCCACCGGGGTGCGGCCTCCAATTTTAGGTAGGGTCGTCGCTCCGAAGCGGATCGACTTGCCGGACGGGTTGGTCCCGCTTGGATCGTTGCGCAGGTACACGTCCGACGGAAAGGGAAACCCGCAGTGCACGCCGATTGGATCGCAGTCGGCGGCCAAGAGAGGCTCGTCGATTGCGCCACCCGAGCCGCCAGAACCGGCAGAGCCGCCGGAGCCGGCAGAACCGCCAGAACCACCGGTCGGGGAACCGCTCTCGGTCGAGCTGCAAGCCACGAGCAAGCACGCGGAAGAAAAGACAACAGTGAGCGCTTGAAGCGCAAGTCTAAGGTTCATCATGAGGCGACGCTATCAGCGAGCCTCTGGGCTGGCA
>JBAVOF010000634.1:0-2091 GCA_049691835.1 Polyangiales bacterium | reverse complement strand
CCTGGATGTGGCAGACGAGAGCGGGAAGGCAGCGAACTGACTGGCGAGGGATGTCGTTGACCGTTCGGAAGCACGCGGCCAACAAGGGCGACCACTCGATGGAGCATAGTCCACATGAACGCCCTTTCCGGCTCGCGTCCCTGGCGACATAACATTCAGTACCCCGAAATTCGGCGCTCATCGTTATCCCGATGGGCTAAGAGGCCGGCAAACAAACGCGGTCCGAGCGCTGTGTTTGCATCCCGAAGGGCTGGAAACGGCGTGGTCAAGACCGAGCGGATGCAGCTATCCAATGGCTTGAGCCTTGGAGGCGAGCGCGGTCAACAAGCCCAGACGTCGTCGAGCTCAGGGGGCGCCCGGGCGGGTGCGAGCTCGACGCGGTCTGAGGGAAGACCGAGGTGGTGGAGGATTCGGCGGATGGCGCTTGAGAGCAGGATCGCGGCCACGAACCGGAGGCGCCCACCGCAATCGGGGCATTCGAGCACGTCGATGTCGAGCCCGCGCCGCATGAGCTCGGCCCAGGTGCGATTGTGCGAAGCGCCGACCTTCTTCGGGGTCATGGCCGACGATGGGCGCTCAAGCCGGGGCCGCCCGAAGTTCACGACCTCGCGACGCCACTTGGCGTTCGGCGCGAGCACGCCATGATAGACGATGAGGTTGACGTAGGGGCGCGGAATGAGTGCGGCGAGCTTTTCGAGGAGCTCCAGCGGCTGAAGGGCGATGTGGCTCGTTCCATCGCGCCATGGCGTCTTGAGTCGCACGAGCACGCTTCCATCGGACCCAAAGGACAAGCGGTCCTCGCCGACCGGCGGACGCAAGAGGTATCGGCAAAGGCGCTCGAGCTTGGGGCGGTTCTTGGCGCGGACGGAGGTGTTGGCGTGAAGGTCGAAACCGCCGAGGCGGGCTTGTCGCCGACCTTTGGGAGAAGCGGGCTTCGCCGTTGGCGTGTCTCCGAGGCGGAGCACGGTCGCACCTGCGCGTGGTCCCATGGCGACCCGTTGACGGACGGACGCGGCGTAGAGCGCGTGCAGTGGCGGAGCCTCCTGTTCGTCGAGGCCCTCGTCGGGCTCGTTCGACAACAAGCCGCGGCGCACGAGCACGCGTAAGACTCGGCCTCGAATAAGGCCGAGGAGCGCTTCGACCTCCTCGTCCGTGGGTGCTTTGGCAGCCACGAAACGAAGCGAGCCATTGGGCTCTCGCACGAAGACCCCGTCGACCGCCAGCGTGTGGAAGTGCACGTTCAGGTTCAGCGCGCCGCCAAAGCGCTGGATGACCGTGACCGTACCGGTACGGCCGGCTCGGTGACCCGACGCCTTGGCTCGCTCTCGGTAGAAGCCCTGCAGTGCACGCGCGTAGACCGCGAGCACCGCGCGGCAGAGGCGGTGATCCCAGGCAAGCCGATAGCGAAGCTCGAAGGGAAGGCTCAAGACCCATTGTCGAACCGGGGCGCGTGGAAGCACATGGTCGATGAGATGCGCCGCGCGCTCGGTCATCCGACGGCCTCCGCAGCTCGGGCAGAAGCCGCGGCCTTTGCACGAGAACGCAACCAACCGATCGGTGCCACAGCCCGTACAGCGAAACCAGGCAAACCCATGCGCGAGCACGCCGCAGCGGACGAATCGCTGAAACTCGCGCTTGACGAACAAAGGGGCGCCACGCTGCTGCTCACGTCGGTCGAGCTCCCAGAGGAAGGTCTGAAGGTGGTCGCGGACGACGCGGTGGAGCACCCCATGCTCCGGAGCGCGACGCACGTACGATCGAGAAATCGCCTCGCTCGTGGCCGCGGCGCAAAGCTCCACGACCGGAGAGCGCCATCAAGACTCGTGCCGCAGCCCGCACCTGCGTTTTCAACGCGTTTCAGACACACCGCCCTGACGCGAAGTGGCGAGCGGCGTCGGAATGCTGGCCGCCGCCACCCTTGGCATGCGTGTGGCGATGGCCCCCGCTGCGAATAAGCCGAAGGCGTTGAGCGCGGCATGCGGGGATTGGGACATCTTCGATGTCTTACAATCCCACATCTTGCCCGGTACTCACCGTAGTCCGAGTTGACTCGAAATGACGCACTTTGCTCTAGACTGACTTCTTTTGGCG
>JBAVOF010000633.1:0-4172 GCA_049691835.1 Polyangiales bacterium | reverse complement strand
CTACACGCGTCCACTCTTCTAGGGTTTGGACAACGCGAACCATCTTTCCTGCACTCATCATCTCCGGGATGACAGCCGAATTATTGGCGGACGCGAAGGGATTCGAACCGATGACTTCTGCCTCCGGAGGGAACGGGACGAAATCAGCAGAGCAAGGTTATCCCGCTTTTTCCGGGGCGAAGTGGATCGGGTAAACTGCCAATAGGCGCAGCAAAGCGCAGATAAGACCGGCACGGTGCCGAGTCGATTCCGAGGCCGAGGCACTCGTTCTGGCGTTGTGGCGCGCCCTCAAGGTCGTGTGAGCCTGTACGCTGTGGCGGTGTCTTTGCTGCGGGAATCGCCGTCGCATGACGGTTGCGACGCACGGTGTGCCATTCTCACCAACCATCTCAAGCGATCTGACGTGCCGCGTACCGTGCCCAATCGCAGGACTCGCGTGATGTGCCCGCATAGGGTTCGCGCGTTCCCATCAAGTAGTCGAACCAAGGTCGCGTGACACACCAATTGGCTTCCTGATTCGGTCCCATGTGGTGGTCGTAGTGCCAGGGCAAGTGCTCGCGTGCCCAGTCGGGATCGAGGTGCGCGCGTTTGTGTGCACGATGGTACCGGATCGCGCTGTACCAGACGGCTGCCGTGAAGAACGGCGCGACGGGAAACAGAGGCAGGTGGGCGGCAGCGAGCATGGTGACACCCAATGCCTCTTTGCCTTGGGCATGCCAGCCCCAGACAGGCCGTTCGTAGTGAGGGTCGCGAAAGCCATGACGACGTGAAAGTCGGTGGTGGTCGTGCCAATGAAAGCTCCACAGGCTTTGCTTGTTGCGACCGAGCCCATGAAGCACGTACCGATGAATGAACCATTCGCCCGCATTCGAGTAGAAAAGGCCGATGGGCAGTCCGATCATGTCACCCTTCATGGTAGCGGTTTTCGACCTCAAGACACGAGATGATTGCGGCGCGCCGGGTAAGGCTTACTCTCTCCTTACAGTGGTTCACTTCTGGATGCGGCTACCTGGCTTCCACGACGTCAACTCGCTCGACAATCGCGATCCGATGGTGCTCGAGCGGTTCGCGGATATTGCTGGGCCGATCCTGTGGAAGTGGTTTCGGCCTCGGGTCCGCGGTCTCGACAAGATCCCGGACGGCGGCGCGCTCTACGTGGGCAACCACAGTGGTGGTTTTATGACGCCGGACACGTGGATCCTGGCGGTCGCCCTGACACGTGAGCGTGGGACCGACGACGTCCCGTATGCGCTGGCGCATCAGGTCGTGATGGAGGCTCCCCTCACGAACCGGCTGCTGCCAGCAATGGGTGCGATCGCTGCCAACCCCGAGAACGCGCACCGCGTCTTTGCTGCCGGCCGCAAGGTGCTGGTCTATCCGGGGGGTGACCTCGATGCGTTTCGCCCCTCGCGTGACCGCGGTCGCATCATCTTCGGTCCCCGCCGTGGATATGTGCGGCTCGCGTTGCACGAGGGCGTGCCGATCATCCCGGTCGTCTCGGCGGGTTCTCACGACGTCTGGTGGGTGGTGAGCGACGGGCGGTGGTTGTCGCGCCTGCTGCGCACACATCGGTTCCTGCGCACGGATGTCCTTCCGATCACGGTCTCGGTGCCTTGGGGCCTCACCGTGGGCGCGCCGCCCTTCCTCCCCTTGCCTGTGCCCATCTTCATCGACGTCCTCGAGCCCATCTACTTCGAGCGCTCCGGACCCGCGGCCGCAGATGACGCCGGCTACGTGGAGCATTGTCATCAGCGCGTGCTCGACGCGATGCAGCTCGCGCTGGACCAGCTCATGCAGGAGCGGCGCCTCATCCGGCAAAAGCAGCTCCGAGCTGGGCTTAATCTTGCATCGCGCCTCTTTTCACGGGCTCCTCGTGATTGACAGGCCTTCAAAGGAAGCACTTTTGGAGTTAGGCTTCCCGAATGGCAAGGGGGCATCATCCAGTGCGCATGGAGCATGGGATGATTCTCGAAGCGGGCGTCGGGACTCTCGCCGATGGGCGCGCGGCGATCCCGACGCGGCTCGAAAGCATCGGTTGGAAGATCCCCGAGCGCATTCTCACGACGCGGGAGTTGATGGAAAGCACTCGCCATCATCCTCACATCGAGCTCGAGCGGCTGACCGGAATCCACCAGCGGCACGTGTGCTCTGAGGGAGAGGACTCTTATACGCTTGCCGTTGGAGCGGCCAGGGATTGCCTCACCCATTCGCGCTACGGACCCGAAGACATCGAGATGCTGATCAACTGCAGCATCAGTAGGTACAAGGGAGGGCTTCGGCACCAGTGGGAGTCGCCGCTGAGCCTGAGCATCAAGGACGCCATCGGCGCGAACAAGGCCGTCAGCTTCGACATCTCGAATGCGTGCGCAGGGATGATGACCGGGGTTTTCATTCTGCACGACTTCATCCGACGGGGCGTGATCAGCCGCGGCATGGTGGTGAGTGGCGAGTATATTTCGAGCTTGGGCCAGAACGCCGCGAAGCGGGTCCGCTGGGTGCTCAGCGATCAACTAGCGTCTCTGACCCTCGGCGACGCCGGCGCGGCCGTGATCGTGGAGCGGGCAGAGAGCGAGACCGATCGCATCGCGGTAGCCGCGTTTACCACGCTTTCTGAGCACAGTCGCCTATGTCTTGGCGCGCCCAGCAAGGTAGGGCCTGGCGCTTCGATGTTTACGAAGGCGCGGACGATTCACAAGATCGCCATCTCTGAATCCCCGCAACTGCTGAAGGAAGCGTTGGATGTCGCCGGCTTCAGCTTCGGCGACATCGACTACATCATCCCTCACCAAACTTCGGCACGGGCTATCGAGCGCGGCGCGAAGGAGATCGGTGAGGGTCTCGGTGTGCAACCAAAGCGGGTGGTGGTTACTGTGAACGAATTCGGCAACACGTCTTCGACCACTCATTTCGTCGCACTGCGCAAGTATCTCGGAGAAAAGCGCTTCAAGAAAGGCGATAACATCATGCTGATCTCGTTTGCATCAGGGCTCGAGGTTGGCGTTCTGATCTTCCCCGTCGAAGAGATTCTAGACCGCTATGGGAACGAAGATTGAGGCCGCCAGTACCTCTCGCCCCCATCGGCGCTTTGGCGGGACCGGTGCGATCAGGCTGGCCGATGACGCCGCTCGCGCGTGTCTCGATCGCGCCGGTCGCACGGCAGCCGATATCGACTTTCTGATCAACGCGGGCGTCTATCGCGATAACAACATCGGTGAGCCGGCGGTGGCCTCGATCATCCAGGAGGATATCGGCGCAAACCCGGACCCACCTTTGCAGGGTGGCCACGGTACCTTCTCCTTCGACGTCATCAATGGCGCGGTCGGCGTTCTGACCGCCATTCACATTCTCGATGGGTTCCTGACCTCGGGCGCGATCAACGTTGGCATCGTCGTGACCTCCGATGCCGACCCGGAACGCGGCAGCAACTGGGACTTCCCCTTCGGCCTGGTCGGTGCCGCCGGTCGAGTGTCGCGAAGCGGGGGCTCTCGGTTTCCATTTGCCGCTTTCGGTGGGGCGGTGCTGCTCTCGCGGAGCGACGACGAAAGTAAGGGCTTCTCGCGGTTTGCTTTTGCGACCTTCTCCGAGTTCAAGCATCTGCTCAAAGCCGAGGTGAGCTGGGAAAAGGGGCCGATTCCGCGCGCAGTGGCCGACGTGATTCCCGGCTTGGAGCCCGGCAGCAACGTCTTGCACATCCAACAAGCGGAGGGCTACGCGGCGCGATGTGCTGAGTGCGCGCTGACTTCCGCCGGTCCGTTCCTCGAGAGCGCCGGCCTCGATGTGACTGACATCGACCTCCTCGTTCCGAGCCCCACGCCCGCGGGCTTTGCCGACACCTTCAGTCAGAAGCTCGGGATGCCGGCCGATCGCGTCGCGCAGGTCGACGAGAGCTTCGCACGCGTGCACACGGCCGGCCCGATTGCGGCGCTCGAAAGCGCGATGCGAACCGGGCAGTTCGCCGATGCACGCAACGTATTGTTCGTCACGGTGGGGTCGGGCATCACGGTCGGGCTCGCCCTGTACCATCCTTAGGTCCAACGCCTGCGGTCTTGAAGCGGCACTCTGACACGTCCTTGAGGGCGCGGTTGAAAGTCTCGAACACCGGCACCTGATCCCGGAACACGAAGCCCATGAGCCCTGCCAATGGACCCCGGAACACTTCACAGTGTACCAAG
>JBAVOF010000632.1:0-1693 GCA_049691835.1 Polyangiales bacterium | reverse complement strand
ACCCGGACACCAAGGGTTCGCGCGGTCGCTGGTACGAGCGCGTGAAGGTGATCCGACCGGGGCTTTCCGAGGAACAAGCGGATGCCCAGGGCATCACGACGGGCATGGTCGCCGACGCCATCCGAAGCACATTCGAAGGCAAACAAGAAGGCGTGTACCGGGAGGGCGACGAGGTCATCCCCGTCCTCTTTCGGCAACCCGCACCGACTCGTCTCGACGTCCAGAATCTGAGGCAGATTCCCATCTGGAGCCCAGTGGCCCAGCGCTACGTTCCGTTGGCGAACGTCGTCACCGGCGTCGAGACCGTTTGGACCGACCATGTGGTCGAGCGCCGCAACCGAAAGCGGACCTTGACCGTGGTGACCGACCCCACCGAGGACTCGGCACCCACGCTTTGGAATCGGCTCGCACCGCAGGTCGAGGCGCTTTCATTTACGCCCGGGTACTACGTCGAGTGGGGTGGCGAGTATGAGTCGCAGCGCGACGCGCAGACGGCGCTCTTTGCGCCGATACCGCTCTTCGTCGGGATCATGATCCTGATCGTCGTCGGGCTGTTCAACGCGATTCGCCAACCGCTGGTCATTTGGCTGACGGTGCCCTTGGCGCTGATCGGCGTGACCGCAGGCCTGCTGCTGACGGGCCAGCCCTTCGGGTTCATGGCCTTGCTCGGCTTCCTCAGCCTCTCGGGAATGCTGATCAAGAACGCGATCGTGCTCGTCGACGAGATGGACTTCCAGATCCGCAATGGAAAGCCCAAGTACGATGCGGTGCTCGACAGCGGCGTCAGCCGCTTGCGCCCGGTCGCGATGGCGGCGGCGACCACGATCCTCGGGATGGCTCCGTTGTTCTTGGATGCGTTCTACGTAGCGATGGCGGTCACGATCGTGTTCGGTTTGCTGGTTGCGACTGTGCTAACCATGATCGTCGTCCCCGTGTTGTACGCGATCTTCTTCAACGCAAGGGAGCTTCCCGCAGCCAGTGCCTGATTGAATCAGCCTTGCTTGCGCTCCTCGTGCGCGACGTGCAAGCCGACAAGCCTGGCGATCATGACCGCCAGGTAGAGTTGCCCGAAGACCCCCTCGAGAGCTGCGAGCGGTCGAGCAATGTTGGACACGGGCATGATGTCGCCGAAGCCGATCGTCGTGATGCACACCAGGCTGAAATACATCATGATGCTGGCGAGCTGACGCGGGTTTTGAGCAGCCCCTTCGGGCATGCCCGAGAAAGAGCCCGGGTCTTGGATTTCGATGATCTGGTAGGTCAGGTTGAAGGCGGCCGCCGCCAACAGGTAGGTCACCATGGCGCCGACGATCATGTCGACGCTCACGTCGCGGCGCCGAAACGCCGAGGCGATGATGATCGCCAAGGCGCCGACGAGCCAAACCGCGCTGATGAACAAGGCGCTGACGTCGAGCGATGGCGCACCGGAGAGGATCGCCGCCCAGCGAACCGCGAGCGTCGTGACCGTCAGCAGCACGAACGGCCGTCGATGTTGACCCGTCCCAGCGGAGTACACGCCGCTCAAGAGGATCCAATCGAACAGCAGCTCCACAACGAATCCGGGCGTCTCTGTGGGTAGCGACGGGAGCGCGACGATCATGAGCAAGAGCCCGAGGAGCAGTGCGGCGTTTCTTGGGACCTTGTGAATCAGGTGCAGCATGGGCGCTCGCGCAAGGCTACATCAGTCTGATCG
>JBAVOF010000631.1:0-3297 GCA_049691835.1 Polyangiales bacterium | reverse complement strand
CCGAGGTTGGAGTCGAACCCGCGGCACGCCTACGCCGCCGTGCATGACGAGCTGATGCTCGATGGTAATTCGCGTCAGAACCTGGCGACGTTTTGCCAAACCTGGGCAGAGCCCGAGGTTCACAAGTTGCTCGACGAGTGCATGGACAAAAACATCGTCGACAAAGACGAGTATCCGCAAACCGCAGAGATCGAAGCGCGCTGTGTCCACATGTTGGCCGACCTGTGGAATTCGCCGGAAGCAGCGAACACGATTGGCTGTTCGACCACGGGCTCCAGCGAAGCTGCGATGCTGGGCGGGATGGCGATGAAGCGTCGGTGGGAGGACGCACGGAAGGCGGCCGGCAAACCGATCGACAAGCCCAACTTGGTCACCGGCCCGGTGCAGGTCTGCTGGCACAAATTCACTCGGTATTGGGACATCGAGCACCGAGAAATTCCCATGGACCCGGGGCGGCTGCTGATGACGCCGGAAGAGGTCATCAAGCGATGTGATGAGAACACCATCGGTGTCGTGCCGACCCTGGGCGTGACCTTCACGGGGCAGTTCGAACCCGTGCAGGCCGTGTCGGAGGCCTTGGATCAATTCCAGAAGAAGACCGGGCTCGACATTCCGCTTCACGTCGACGGTGCAAGCGGGGGTTTTCTCGCGCCGTTTTGCGCTCCCGATCTCGTTTGGGATTTCCGTCTCCCTCGCGTGAAATCGATCAACGCGTCTGGGCACAAGTTCGGTTTGTCGCCGTTGGGGGTTGGATGGGTCGTGTGGCGGGATGAGAAGGATCTCCCCGACGAGTTGGTCTTCTGGGTCAATTATCTGGGTGGCAACATGCGCGACATCGGGCTCAATTTCTCGAGGCCCGGTGGGCAAATCGTTTGCCAGTACTACAACTTCCTGCGCCTCGGGCGCCAGGGCTACCGCAAGATTCACGCGGCCTGCTACGACACGGCCCAGTTCATTGCCGGCGAAATCGCGAAGCTCGGGCCTTTCGAGATCATCTACCCGGGTGACATGCTAGGCGGCATCCCGGCGCTCTGCTGGAAGATGAAAGACGGAGTCGATCCGGGATTCAGCCTCTACGACTTCGCTGACCGTCTCCGAAGCCGTGGCTGGCAGGTGCCGGCCTACTCACTACCGGCCAACTGCCAGGAGCTCGTGATCCAGCGCATTCTCGTTCGACATGGGGTCAGTCACGATCTGGGCTCGCTCTTGCTCGACGACATGAAGCGAGCCCTCGAGCACTTCGCCCGGCATCCCGTGCAATCCGGCCTATCCAGCGAAGAAGCATCGGGTTTCCACCACTAGGCCCAACAATCGTTTCGAATTTGCTGATGCAAACCCGTGCCTGACACGAGCAAAAGGGCCCAAGAGCCTCAACTGATCGACTCGGTTGGTCCGGGGGGCTTCACGACGCGACGAACGTACCTACTGCCCGATGGCTCGCACGCCGTGTGGACGTCACGCCATCACCGCAGGCGACTTGCGACAGCCGCCCCGGGCGAGGCGACGCCGCTGGGCGAGGTGCTGTTGCGCTCGTTGTGGATGCCGTGGCACGTGAGTTGGTGGATCGGCGTCGTATTCGCTTTGGGCTCATCGCTCTTCATTGTCGGCAGCACGCTGAGCTTGGCACCGTCGCTGGCCCGGACCTGGTCGGTCGAGACGAGCGGCGTCAATGCCATCTTCTTTGCCGGCTCCATTCCGTTTACGACAGCCGCCTATTTGCAACTCTTTCAAGCAGCCCATGCAGGCAGCCTCTCGTCGCGTCCCACGCGGCACGTCCTGCTCCTCGGTTGGTGCCCGCGCGACATCGGTTGGCTGAGCTCTGCGCTGCAGCTTGCAGGAACCCTGCTATTCAACGTCAATACCTTCGACGCCATGCAGCCAGATGTCGACTGGCTTCAACAAGACCTGGCGATCTGGGTTCCTGATTTCGCCGGTTCCGTTCTCTTCCTGGCCTCTGGGTATCTAGGGTTTGCAGAGACCTGCCATGCGTACTGGGCCTGGAAGCCGGGCAGCCTTTCGTGGTGGGTGACCGGCGTCAATCTTCTCGGCTGCTTGGCCTTCCTTGTCTCGGCGGTGTTTGCCTTCGTCCCGCTGCGATCGCCTAGCCCAGACACGGCGACGCTCTCGGTTGCGTTCACGCTGATCGGCGCCGTTGGCTTCCTGCTCGGCTCTCTGTTGATGCTGCCGGAGACCGCCGCTCCGACGACCGTGCGTCCGTGAGCACGACCGTGAACGAGTGGCTCTCAGGCGTCGCAAGCCTTTCACGGCTCCCGACGATGTCTGCGCGAGCTCCTTTGCAATGCACTACTCGTTCGCTGTGGCACGCTCTTTGCTACGTGCTCCATTGTGCGAACAGCACTGGGTTTAGGACTGGTGTTTCTCTCCGGCTGCGTCGCCTACGTGCATTCGCCGCCAGGCCGCAGCTTTCCGTTGGAGAGCGCGAAAGCACTCTACAAACGTGAAACGGGGGTCCAGGTCGAGGCGGGCGGCGGAGTCAATGCGGACATAGGTCTTCCGGGCGTCACCGTCCGGGTTCGCCACGGGATCGTGGACAAGCTCGATGGGAGCTTCGAGATGGGCTACCAGCACATCAACACCGAAGGCCCCAACCTCGCCAACGCGGACCGAAACCTGGGCACCGCTCGCCTGGGGGTCAAATACGAGATCATCGAGCAGATCGCCGTGACCGCCGGCCTTGGAGGTGGGATTTGGGCGGGCGGGACGTTCCTGAGCCCCGATGTGTCACTGATTGTCGCCTGGGAGAACCCCTACTGCGTGCCTTTCCTCGATGGCGGTGCGTACACCAGTCATCCGTTGGGCGAGAGAAACGTCACCATCATCGAAGACGATCTGGGTACCATCTCCGGCGACGTGTTCAGTGCGGCGCCGGTGTTCACCTATGGTTGGACCGCAGGGTTCGGGTTGCGCATCCCGCTGGTGCACCAAAGCGAGCGGGTGACGGCGCCGGCGATTCTGCTCGGTACCCGCTTTCGTGGTGCGATTTGGGAGTCCCAGGAAGAGTTCCATCGTTCTCAGGAGACCGACAGGCAGCTCTATTGGTATGGGTCGATTGGCTTCGAGTACGTGTTCTCACCGAAGCGCCCGAAAGCGAGCAGCGGCAACGCGCCTCTGACCGGCTTTTGAGATCGTCAGGCCGCGCGCGTTGCGGCGTCGAGCTTGTTGGCTTCATCGACGAAGAGGCGGCGTTCGGCATTGACCAGCTCGAGCAGTTGCCTCTGATCGATCAGGTCGGCGTCCAGCAGCGCTCGCATGTAGCCGTCCGCGTACCCGCGGGCC
>JBAVOF010000630.1:0-5632 GCA_049691835.1 Polyangiales bacterium | reverse complement strand
GCCTGGCGCCTCGACCGCGGTCACACGGAGGTCCTTCATCGGGACTGCTGCCGGCGGGGCCGCCGCCGTCGCTCTGACTGCGGGATGCGGAGATTCCGCACAGAGCCCAGCGCCTCAGCAATGTGGTCCAATCAATCCATCGGTGGATGTTCTGATCGTCGGCGCCGGTCTTGCGGGTCTCTCGGCGGCCCGCGCATTGGAGTCCGGCGGGGCTACCGTCCAAGTCTTGGAAGCACGGGATCGAGTCGGCGGCCGGATTTTAAATGCCGCGCTCTCGTCGGGAGACCCGATCGAGAAGGGCGGTCAATGGGTAGGGCCGACGCAAACCGAGATTCTCGCGCTAGCGGAATCGGTCGGGGTCGATACCTTTCCGACATACAACACCGGGAACAACTTGTCGCTCCTGAACGGAAGCATCGATCCGTATCCGGCTGATGGCTTGCCACCGGTTCCAGGTGCAGACCTCGCCGAGACGTTGACCGCGATCAGCGAAATCGAGGCCTGGGCCGCCACGATAGGAACCAAGGCGCCGTGGGAGGGCGAGCTCGCTCGCGGTCTCGACCGGCAGACCGTGGAACAATGGATGCGCGATCGTCTGACCACCGATGGTGCGCGTCACCTGTTCGATTTGGTCGTCAAGAGCGTGTTCGGAGTCGAGCCCCGCGATCTATCGCTGCTGTTCTTCACATTCTACGTTGGCTCCGGCGGTGGCATCATCTCGCTCACTAGCGTGACCGACGGCGCCCAGGAAGCTCGATTCGTGCAGGGCTCTCAGGAGATCGCCATTCGTGTGGCCTCGGAGCTCCAAGGCAGCGTGGAATTTGATAGCCCCGTCTATCGGATTCAGGAATGCGACGGCGGTGTAGCCGTATGGACCGGCACCGAACGGTTTACCGCCGGTCGCGTAATCGTCACGCTTCCTCCGACGTTGGCGGGGCGCGTGCTGTACGAACCGGCACTGCCCGCGCGGCGCGATCAACTCACTCAGAGGATGCCGATGGGAAGCATCATCAAGGTCAACGTCGAGTATGCGACGCCGTTTTGGCGAAGCGATAATTTGACCGGCCAGTTCGTCGCGGACGAGGGGCCAGTTCGCTTCGGTTTTGACAACTCGCCCGCAAGCGGCAACGCCGCGGTGCTCAATGCGTTCTTTGCCGGTGATGAGGCCAGGGCTTGGGGACTGAGAACGGAGTCGGAGCGACGGGAAGCGGTTCTTGCCCAGCTCGCCCAGTTCTTCGGCTCAGAAGCGCTCGATCCCGTTCAGTACCTCGAGTCCGATTGGCAGGCCGAGCAGTGGACCCGCGGCGCCTACGAGGGCTTCACCGCCCCGGGCGTTTTGGTGAACTACGGGGCCAGCCTGCGACCGCCCCTGGGGCGAATTCATTGGGCAGGCTCAGAGACGGCCGAGCAATGGACGGGGTACATGGACGGCGCCGTGCGCTCCGGCTTGCGAGCGGCCGGCGAAGTCCTAGGCGAATAGTCCGAGCTCTGGGTCGCAGACGAAACCACTCAGGTCATCGAGGACGGACTGCGGAATCTCGTGCCCGCCCCGAAACGGCGACCACCGAACCTGCAGTCCGCGTTGGAGCATCGTGTCGCGCAGTTGCAGCGCAGCATCGAACGACAGAAGCGGATCTTGGCGGCCATGGCTTTGGAAGACCCTTGGTTTCGCTCCGTCCTGCATGCCCGCCTCCCAGGCGGTCAGGTTCACCGGGGTGCCTGAGAGAATGACGAGCGCCGCCGGAGCGATCCCGCGAGTGAAAGCCGCGTTGCAGGCCGCCATCGAGCCCTGCGAAAAGCCACCGATGAGCAAGGCGGCATCGGGCACTTCAAGGCTCGTCTGTAGAGCGGCCAACATCTCGACGACCGCATCGGTCGCGTCCTGCATTCCAGGGGGGACCTCCGCAGCATAGCTTCTCGGGCCTTCAGCCAGGGCTTGCTCGGCCCGCCCCAAATCGAGCATCCACCAGGCGCGCGCCCCGGGCAGGCCTGGGATTTCATGGGGGGCCTCCGGAAACGCGAAGCGCACCTCATGAGGAACGTCAAGCACGCGCCAAAGCCCGACTAGGTCGGTGCCCGGCGCCCCGAAGCCGTGCATCAACACGACAAGCGGGCCGTTGCCTCCGCCCTCCCTATCCGACCCGCCCGCAAGGCGCACCCGGAGGCCTCCGAATCGTCCTTCCCGCATGCCGTCGAGCTTAGCAGTCGTGCTCGGGCACGCGAGCTAGGCCTCGCGGGTCAATGCCCCGGACGCTGGAAATCGAGCAGCAACCAATCCTGTTCGAGCCCAACCTGGGTCCTGGGGTCGCTTCAGGTCCGGACCCGTTGACCCGTCGCGAGACGTGATTATGCGTGATTAAAAGACGTCGAGGTCGTGCCGGAAACGAGCCCTGCGTGACGGGGCTAACGGCCGCACGGCCCTGACCAGCGGGTCCGCGCAGGTGCGCGGGTCCCGCGGAAGAAAGGAGGCACACGATGTTGACACGATGGAACGATTGGGGATTTGGAGGGTTGGAACGCGATCTATCGGCGTTGACCGACCTTCGCCAACAGATGGATCGCCTGTTCATCGACTTCGAGCGAGGTCTGGGACGGGGGCAGGGTGTCCGCTCCGCTCAGAGCGAAGTGGCTGGGTCGGCCTGGCCGCGCGTTAGCCTGTACGATGCCGGCACTGAGCTTCGGCTTCTAGCGGAGGTTCCTGGCGTTTCCCAGAAAGACCTCGAGATCTCGGTGGAGCAAAGCTCGCTGTCGATTCGCGGTGAGCGCAAAGCGGAGGTGCCCGAAGGTTACTCCGTGCATCGCCGGGAGCGTGGAACCCTGACCTTTGCGCGAAGCTTTGTGCTCCCCTGTCGGGTCGACACCGAAAAAGTCACCGCGGATTTGAAGAATGGCGTCCTCGAAATGAAACTGCCCAAGGTCGCCGAAGAGCAGCCGCGGCAAATCCAGGTACGTGGATCCTGAAACAGAGAGCCAAGGAGGTGACACGATGACTACCGACAAGACAGCCCTGATTAGCCGCGAGACGCCGAGCCTGGATCAACCTGACGACGCCCAGGCCATCACGGTCATGCCGCTCGTCGATATCTACGAGAGCAATGACGAGATCCTGGTATTGGCAGATTTTCCAGGTGTGCCCGAGGATGCCCTGACGGTCCACATGGACAGGTCCGGGCTTCTGATCGAAGGAACACAGCCGGAACCGCCGTTGGAGGCACGATCACGGCCGCTGCGCTTTTCACGCGCTTTTCGGATTCCGAACACGGTCGACCCCAGCCGCGTCAGCGCCGAGCTCTCAGACGGCGTGCTGCGCGTGCATCTCGCCAAGTCCGAAGCCGCAAAGCCGAGACGCATCGAAGTTCGCGGTGCGTAACACGCGGTCCCGGGGAAACCATGGAAAACTACATCGAACGAATACGAAACGCGGTTCGGCGCACAGCTGATCGGATCACCGGTCAGCACGTGCCCGTTCAACGCGATCGCGCGCCCGTGGAAAACCTCGAGAAACGACGGCTCTTACGGCCGCCTATCGACATCCTCGAAAATCAGCAAGAGGTCATGATTCGAGCAGATGTGGCGGGGGCGCTTCCGGAGTACCTCGAAGGGGAACAGGCCCGCGCCACAGTATCTTCCGGCGTTCTTACGATTCAAATTCCGAAGCGGAGCATGCCTACGCCGGTCGGCATACCGGTCACGGCAGTCTGAGCCTGGCACATGGTGCGTGCGGCGTGGTGTCGGAAGCGGCACCGCGCCGCAGTGGCGCCACCGGGATTCAGCGCTGCCTTAGCTCGCCGCCGTCGTGGCATCTATATTCCATCGGCGAGGAATCGTCGCAGCTCGTCGAGAAATTTCGCCCATGCTGGCTCATCTTCGGTGAGCAGGTGGTTCTGGCTGTCGAGGGTGACGAAACGGGCCTTCGGGATGCCTCCGGCGAGCGCCAGTCCTCGCTCGTATTCGACGGCAGCGTCGCGTCGCGAGTGCATCACCAATGTCGGTGCCTGAATTTCCGGAAGCAAATCCCGCACGTCGATCTCCGCGGCCGCGATGCGGAGCCGGAGCGCGTTGTCCGGCGAGGTGCTGATTCGTTGAAGATCGTTGAACCACTTCACATGCTCCGGCGTGGCGTTTGGGATGAACGTGCTGGTAAACAGCTGGCGAAAGGCAGGGTTGTCGGCGCCCCAGCTCGCACGCATCAGCGTACGCATCGCCATTTCATTTTCACGGCGACGTTCACTGGCTTCGACCAGCCTGCCAGTTGCAAAGCCCCCGAGGAGAATCAGATGGGAGACGCGCTCGGGGTGCCTTGCTGCGTAGGCGGCCGACACCGATGCGCCCTTGCTAATCCCCAAGAGCGCGAATCGGTCGAGACGCAGCGTGTCCACCACGTTTTCGAGGTCCCTGTAGAAGGCGTCGAACGAGATGTCCTCGACATCCCAATCCGAAAGGCCGTTGCCACGATCATCGTAGCGGACGAGCATGTGGTCGCGGCTCAGCTCGGTGAATACGTGACGCCATACCGGGCTCTCCCAGTCGAACTCGAGGTGCGTCAACCAGTTGGCGGCTTTGACGATCGGCGGTCCCTCACCGACGGTTGCGTACGCGATACGAGTGCCATCGAACGAGGTGCAAAAACGGATCTCCTGACGAAGCTCTTTGGCGCGAGGCGATGGCACGCGGGCTCTGGGTTTGCCCGAGATCGCGCGCTTCGCTTCCGCGAGGGCGCCGTCGTCGATTCCTTGCTCAGCCAACGCTCGCCGCCCCACCTCGATCTGCTGCTCCGCTTCGCGACGTCTGCCCGTGCGCTCGAGCAGCGCCACGAGATGAAGCCATCGTCTAACGTTCGACGAGTCGAGCTGGGCCAAATCGCGGGCGAACGGAAGCGCTCTCTCCGGATCGTCGCTCAATCGATCGAGCGTCTCACCGAGCACTCGGATGCGGAGCTGGCGACAATCCCCGCGTGCTGCCGTCAACCAGGCCTGGAACTCGGCGAAATCGGGCAGATCGACTCCCTCCAGAAGCTCGCCCTGAAACAGCGCAGCAAGCTCACAAGCGGTGTCGGCGTCCAGCGTCCTCAGCCCAGCCTGCAATGCGCGAACCCGATGGAGATCGACATCGGCGTCGGTGAGGTCCAGTCGAACGCAATCGCGGTCGGCGATCACGCGGGCTCGTTCCGGCTCGTCGATCAGCCCGCGAAGCCTACTCAGGCACCAACGCAGACCGCCACGAGGATCATCGGCCACGTCCCAGAAGAGGTCAGTGAGCCGTTGGCGGCGGTGCTCGCGCCCCGTCGCGGCCAGATAGCCGAGCAGCGCACGCGCCTTTTTCGAGCGCGGAAGCTCCACCGTCTCGCCATTGCGCTCGATCCGCAGCGGTCCGAGCAGCCGAAGCGTCAATCGCGACTGGATCATTGCAGCACCATCGGCAGAACTGAGAGTTTAGTGTCTCATGAACTGTGGGCTCGGACCAGAGCTTCTTTTTTCTGCGATCTGGGAACGGCAGTGACGGGTGAGACGTCACGGCCGGTTTCGGCCGAACTGGTCGTGACTGCTCACCCAGTCGCCTGCGAGAACCGCGCTCGATAACGAGGTTTCGCCAGCCAGCACGGTGGCGGCCATGATCTCGGCGAGCTTGTTGG
>JBAVOF010000629.1:0-7736 GCA_049691835.1 Polyangiales bacterium | reverse complement strand
GCGCTGAAACCAGGGCCACCTATGAGCGAATTCGTGGGGGTGAGAGACTGGAAGTCTCGCAAAGCGCGGCGACATCACCGCTGCGCCGATTCGAGCGCGAGCTCCCCAGCGTTGCCGTTCTTCCGTTTGACAATCTGTCCGGTCCCGATGACAGCTACTTCGTCGACGGAATCGTGGAAGACATCATCACAGCGCTCTCACGCTTCAGCTCGCTGCTGGTTATCTCGCGGGGCTCGACGTTTGCCTATCGGGGACGCGACGTGTCCGATCGCGAGGCCGCTACGGAGCTGGGGGTTCAATTCCTGGTTCGGGGAAGCGTACGGCGGGCCGGTACGCGCCTTCGTATCAGCGTTCAGCTTCTCGACCCAGATGCCGGTTCGACCTTGTGGGCGCATCGCTTCGATCGTGAGATCGAGGATATCTTCGTCGTTCAGGACGAGCTCTCTTCCACCATCGTCTCGACCTTGGCTGGAAGAGTCGAAGCGGCGAGGCTGGCCCAAGCGCGGCGCGCCCCTCCGGAGCGTCTCGATGCCTATGACTACGTCCTTCGCGGCAAGGAGCATCATCATCGTCACACCCGTGAAGACTGCGAGCTGGCCATCGATCTCTTCGAGCATGCGATCGACGCTGACCCCGGCTACGCGCAGGCGCACGCTTGGCTTGCATGTGGGCTTGGCTTGGCCATGCACTACCGGCCGGATGAGTACGACTCGCTTCTCGACCAAGCGGAAACCGCGGCCAGCCATGGGCTTGAGCTCGATCAGTCCGATGCGGAATGCCTGCGCATTCTCGCTCAAATCGCGATGCTGCGAAGAAACCTGGCGCTCGCGGTTCAGCAGCAGGAGCGAGGACTTTTTCTGAACCCCAACGACGACCGGTGCGTCTGCGCAATGGGCGAAATTCTCAGCTTTGCCGGGCGCTCAGAAGAAGCCGAGACCTGGATTCGCAAGGCGATGCGCCTCAATCCCTATCACCCTCCAGGCTACTGGTCCCACCTTGCTCGTGCCCTTTTTCATCAAGGTCGCTACCAGGAGACGATTGAAGCGCTGCAGAACTTTCCTTCGCCGCGGGTGAGGGAGTTGGCTTTCCTGGCCGCTGCGGCGAGCATGATCGGGGAATCCAACGAGATCGACAAACGCGTCAGCGCGCTTCGCAAGGCATCACCCCAGTTCGACATCGACCGTTTCATCGCATCCTTGCCGTACGAGGACAACGATGACCGGCGGGCGCTCCGGGATGCGCTCGCCGCGGTCCTATGACTAGGGCCGCCCCGGGCAACTTGCCCTCAGCCAAACCTCACGCTGTAGATCGGTGGTAAGTTGTTGGCGACGCAGTGCCAGCTGTTGCCGCGGTTCTCGCTGACGTAGAGGTTGCCGGTCGTGCTACCGAAAGCCACCTGGTCGCCACTGACGCTGAGGGCATGACGGTAGACGACGTCGTAGGCATTGGCCTGCGGAAGCCCGTCGCGCAGCAGGGTCCAGCTCTCGCCGCCGTCGCTGGTGCGCGCGACGAACAGAGCGCCATCGACGGTGACTCGCTCTGCGTCCGACTTGCCAGGAACGATCCACGCGGTGTTCCCGTCCTGAGCATCGACCGCAATGGGAAAGCCGAAGTGAACGCCGATGTCGGGCTTGCAAACCTTCTTCCAGGTCCTGGCACCGTCCACGCTCTTGAACACACCGCAGTGATTTTGCTGCCAGACGTGGTTTGGCTGCTCCGCGCACAACTCCACGAAGTGCGGATCGTGACCCCACTCTGCGTTGGGGTCGGGCAGATAATCATTGGTCATACCCTTGTTCCGGCCGCGCCAGGTTTTGCCGCCGTCGGTCGTCTCGAGCACACCGGCAGAGGAGATCGCCACATAGAAGTGCTCATGGTCGCTCGGGTCGACGACAATCGAGTGGATGCCGGGCGCGAACTCGCCTTCTGATGCGGGCGTACCGAACCAGTGGGTCTCTCCAGTGCCCTCGCCCGAGAACAAATCACCACCGCGCGACGGGTGATTCCAGAGCGGCCGGTTGAGCTCGAAGCGGTCACCGCCGTCGTCCGACACGAAGAGCCCACCAGGGATCGTTCCCACGTAAATCCGCCCCGGCGGCCCGAACGCGATGACCCAGAGCTTGAGCAGGGTAGCGTCCTTGAGCACGACGGCCTGCGGCTCGGCGTCTTGTTCTTCAGTCGGCACGGGAGGCGCCAGATACCGTGCCCCCTCGGGGTAGCGAATCTGCGGCGCGTCTTGCCAAGTCGCCCCGCCATCGGTTGAGCGCGAGAGCTTCGCGCCCCAGTGCCCGTGGCCGAGCGCCGCCCACAACGTCCCGTCGTTTGGGTCGTGGGCTACGAAATTGACGCCGACTCCGCAATGGCCAGCGAGCTTTGGCTTCCAGCTTCCATTCCCCTTCTCCACCGAGAACGTGCCCTTACGAGTTCCGACCCAAAGTTGACCTGACATGCTTCTGCTCCGGGCTTGCGCGTGGCTAACCACCACTCAAGGCTTGCAAAATAAACACACACGAATCGGGTTCGATTCGGTCCGTGAGCTCTCTCCGATCGGCGACACGTTGATCGCCGACAAAGATGTTGACGTGCTGCCGGAGCCGGCCGCGTTCATCGCAGACATAGAACGCAAACCCCGGGGCGAGCTTCTCGATCTCGGCGATGACCTCGGCAACCGTCTGTGCGTCGACGATGAGCGCTTTGCCCTGCAGCATCGGGAAAAACCGAAACAGGTGCCGAGTCAGCTCCACCTTTGCCATCGGCTGTAAGCCTAGTCGCGACTGACGGAGGCTGGAAGTCGGAAAAACGACCTTGGTGCTCCAGATGAAGTCCGCTGCGTGCCTATGAGAGCCGGTTCGGTGATATACGTTGCACGGGTAGGAGGTTGCTCATGAGCACGGTATTGCTTCTTTGGTTGATCTACGTGCCGATGCTTGCGGGGCTGACCTGGATGCTCAACCGCGAGGACCGGGCATGATCGCCGGACACTTCGCTACCGCGCTCGTGCCCTACGAGCTCACTCGAAAGCAGCATCCGGTCCCCCTGTGGCTCTTTTTCCTAGCCTCGCAGTTCCTTGACTTCGTCATGCTGATCCTCGTGTCGCTGGGAGTCGAAAAGTTGGAACCGGCGGACGCGTTCAGTGTTGCATTCAACGGCTTGCAGACGGATATGTATGTCAGTCACGACGTGCTTCCCGTCGTAGGCTGGGCTGCGCTCTTCGGCGTGCTCACCTGGCTCGTCTGGAGAAAACCAGTGGTTGCGCTCTGGTGCGCGGGGCTAGTGGTATTGCACGAGCTTTGCGACCTCGTGGTTGGCTTTCCACACGAGGTGATGCGCGGCATCGGTCCGGTCGGCCTTGCCCTCTACCTCAGAGCGCCGATCCTCGGTTTTCTCATTGAGGCCGTCTTTGCGGCGGCAATCGTGTTCTGGTTCTGCCGTCGCCGCGCCAACTCGGGAAACCCCGTCTCGACTGGAACGCAGACCGCCCTCTACGCGATCCTGGTCGGGACGACGCTTCTCACCCTGCCTTTGGCCAAGAGCTCTCTCTATTCGCTGCTCGGGTTGTAGCTGGGAGTGGACGAGGAGAGCTTCCCCATCGACCCAACGTTCACGCCCGCTCAAACGCGCTCTCTCGAAACGGTTGCAGCGTGTCGATGATGCTCGGGTCGTCGTTGTCGACGTTGAATCGGAAGCTCTTCACCGTAACTTTCGTGGGCTCGACGTCGATGATGTTGAACCCGTTTTCTTCCAGGGCCGCGAGCCCTTCTTCCATCTCGAGCACTTTGGAGGGTAGCGCGTGCGTGCCCCTCACGGCGCTGGGCCACCCCGCGCCGAAGGTCGCGGGCGTTCCCGTGATGATCGAGATGATTGGGTTGTTGGAGAAGTCCGCGTTTGCGCTTGCAAAGATCCGGCCTTCGGCGTGGCTGTGGATGTCGCCGCTGACCACCAAGGGCAGCCGGTCCATCGCGGAGACCGCGGAGAGGATCCGGTCATGCTGGCTGAGCCAGCCTTCTTGCCACCCGGCCTTTGGAAGCTCGAGACTGAGCTCCCCATCGACGAGCACATCCGGATACCACTCGGCGTACTTCCCCGCGGACCAGCCCACCGGATTGGATGGAAGGTTCATCACATGCCTAGCTTCCGAGTCGCGCATCCGGCTCAGGAGCCATTGCTCGACCGGGGCCGGAACGAATGTGCCGTTTTCGCCGTCGAGTGTGATGTACCCTTTGCAGTCATACATCAATCCTTCGAATAGCGTCCCGTATCGGATCGTGCCGAACGACTCGTTGGTGCCCGCAGGTCGGTCCGGAGCGCCAGCACCTGGAAGATCGCCGGGCTGACCCGCGTAGGGAAGTAGCTCGGGGTAGTTGAGCCACTGGGTCGCGCGCGCGAGCTCGACACTGAAGTCCGAGGGCGGGAAGCTGTACCGGGGCGGGATCTCGTCGCGGTAGTCGTCGTTCTCGAAGTAGTCGTGGTCGTCCCGCATGAAGAACGTCGGCACGCTGCGAAACATCGTGCTGTAAAGCTGTGCAATCTGGGCATCGACCGCCCGCTTCAGGACTTGCTCGTTTTCGGTCCCGAGCACCGGCAAGGTCCGGTCGAACTCGCCTGCGATCTCGATGGCGTCCGGCGACTTGCCCAAAATCGCCGCGGACAAGCCGAACGTCAGATCCCAGTAAACGTGGTCCCCGTTGGCGATGGCGATGTCGGGCGCAAACGAGAGCGCCCTCTCGAAGAGACTCCTCCGGATCGACAACGGAAGACTAATCGGAAGCGCTTCATGCCCCCCGGCGCAGGTGAAGGCCAAAATTCGGAGCCGCTCGACCTCGGCGTCGGGAGCGGGGAACGTGCGCAGCGACCAGGGCTCGACCTGGTGCGTGCGTCCGACTCGAAGCTGCAGTCCGTACTCCTTGCCGGGCTGCAGACCGGCAGCGTCGAAGACGAAGAACTCCCCATCGCTGTCGGTTCGCACGCCGGGCACTGCAACACCATCGACGTACAGCTCGGGAACGCTGGTCAGGGGATCCAGGAACGACGCCTTCAAGAGAATCCGATCAGAGCTGACCGTCGGGAGCAGGTGCGCAACGTTGTCATCGAGACCAAGCTCGCCCCCGCCGCTGCTCTTGCAACCAATGATCGACCCAGCCGTCGCCATCGCGCCGAGCTTCAAGAGCTCTCGTCGAGGAAGTCTCACTTCACACCACCCTTTCGCCGCAATCCTAACCCTGGGTGTTGTTTTCAGCCAGTGCCCGTTCCGGGCATGGCATTCCCATCGCTGGTCTCCGCATCTCGAAGGACCGCTCTGGTTCATTGCGCTGAGCGCTCGATAGCGATGGCGGTGAGCGAGTGGGGCGGGAGCGTCAAGCGAACCCGCTCTCCTGCTTGCTCGAACGCGATTTGCTTCAACTCTCCCGCGACTTCGAGGGTATCTATCCAGATGTCTTCCGGTGCGACGCCGCGCACCGACGCGACCGCGTCGCCGTCTCCAACCACAACCTCGACCGTTCGCTCCTGCTCGAGGTCCCGGTTGAGCAAAATCACGCTACCCGATTCGCCATCATCGGACACGAACGCGACCGAGCGTACGAGCTCGTAATCGTACCCCGAGTCGCCGAGCGCTTGATGGGCCTTGGGTAACTCCGTGGGCACGATGGTCACCACGTGATGCCAGAGATGCTCGGCCAGCAATTTCGTGATCTCGAATGCGGGCCGATTCATCAAGGTGCCGGCCTTCGTGAAAAAGGGCTTGTGCCAGGGCCTCACGATCGGATTGGCGGCCGGGTTCTCGGCGAGTGTCATGTGCTCGATGGCGAGGTTCACACCGACATCGGCGTAGAGGAGGAACATGTCGGCGACGGACAGGTCAGCCGCATAGAGGCTCCCCATGGGGTCGAGGGCGGAGCCGAGGTATTCGGTCACGGTGATCTCGAGCGGCTCGTCGCGCTCGAGCGAATCAAGCATGGCGCGCAGGTCCCGGAACAGGGTGCGATAGAAGGCGCCGCTAGTCAGCAGCCAAGCATCCTCGGCCTTTTCCCAGCCGTGCCCGGCTTGGCCGTCGTCGATGATGTACTGGTGAACGACCACCCCCACGACCTCGGGGCGTTCGAGGAGCGGGGCAAGCGCCGGCAGCGACTGCTCAGGTCCACCCCATGCGGTCCAGGTCGATTGCGTCAGCGGGATGTAGAACCTGGCGTCGGGCTGAACCTCGAGCACGCGATCGACGTACTCGAGCGCTCGGTCGGCATAGTCCTGCGCGGACGACGCCGGCTTGCCAAACCAAGGAGGGTCCCCGCCGTTGTCGGCGTCCGGGTTTGCATAACTGAAGGGACCGGAACCCGAATAGCCTGTGTTGAAGGGCTCATGGATCTCGTTTCCGATCTCATAGAGAGCAACGGGCCAGGGCTCCTCGCGACCCCAGAATGCGCGAGCGGCGACGAACGGGTCGCCCTCGTCGATACCGACGAGGTGGCGCGCGTAGTCGCTCGCTTCCTCTGCAGTACCCGAGCCGAAGTTCAGCATGACCATCGGGTCGGCATCAATTTCATCGATCATCGCCATGTACTCGAAGGGCGCCACATTGTCCGTCGGCGTCGGATCGGTTTGCGGATCGGCAAAATCGAAGAAGTGATACCCGTCAAAGCCTAGCGCGCCATCGATCTGCAACCCACTGAACCGGACCACGGGTCGGTCGCCATTGGCGGGTCGTATCTCAGAGAGACGTCGCAGGGATTCGGTCGCCTCCTCGGTTCGCCATTCCGGGTGACGGGAGCCGTCCAGTGGCGAGTATCGACTGCCGGCCCCGATGTTCCATCCGATCAATCTCCCCACACGGTGGCTTCGCTGATCGAAATCCACGCTGAGCACCACGTCGGCGCTCGGGTTCGTGCTCGCAGCTTCGTTACCGCATGCTGCAGCGAGCCCGAGAGCCCACACGGAAAGCCATCGGCAAGTCATTCGCGAACGATAACACGGCGCGAACGCAGTTCAGGCAACCGTTTGCGGACTCAAGGGGGCTTCAGCATCTACCCATTCGAGCACGTAGCCCTTGCTCGGGTCGATCGCCAACAGCAGCTTGGCCGTAGCGGTGGCGCACGCATCGAACCCCTTCGCGGAGTAGAGACGCACCGCGCGTTCGTATGCCACTACCGCGTCCGCATCACGTCCCAACCGACGCAAGAGGTCGCCCTTGCGGTGGGCCCACCGCGGCTCATCCGGTTTGCGTGTCTCAATCAGCTCATAGAGATCGAGCGCTTCATCAAACCGCTCCGATTGGAGCGCGTTGATGAGCTCGCGATGAAGATCCGTGGTCTTGCTGTCGCATTTGCGCACCTGCCGGCCTGGGACGAGCTGCAGTAGTAATCGCGCTGGAGCAAGCATCGGACATCAAAGACAACTCCAATTCGGCGGCGCCGTCCATACGTAAATGTTCATTTGCGCTGAGCCCGCAAAACAGGGGTTTCAGATCAGATACTGCCGGAATTTCCGGCTGCCTGAACACTCCTTCACTCATCCCGGTCGATGCCCGGCCTGTCGCAGAAGTGCCGGGCTTCGAGTTGTCGCTTCACCGCGCGACTCAACTCGCCGAGGTTCATGCCCGCGTCCTCCAAAATCGCTTGCCGCTCAGAAGGAGGAGGCTAGCTTGGTCTCTCAAGTCGAAGAGCAAAAAATGCGGGCGCTGCGCACGGTCGCGAATCGAGCTTGCGCCACCAAACGGAAAGCACGCAAAACACGTGGCTCGGAGG
>JBAVOF010000628.1:0-3887 GCA_049691835.1 Polyangiales bacterium | reverse complement strand
CTGCTGCCTGACTCCGCGACCCCTCCGAGCTCGGCGGCGCCGCGCTCATCGCGCACCGCCGGAACCGCAGCCTTGCTCGGCCCAGCGGGCCCGATGCGCGCCTCCCAATACGCGTCCCCCGGATTGTCCGCGCGCAGCCGGCTTGCGATCATCCGGGTCACGAGGTCGACGAGCTCGGCAGGCCGTTTAAACCGCACTTCGGTCTTCTGCGGATGCGCGTTCACGTCTACGTCCTCAGGCGCGAGGCGAAGCGAAAGCACCCCGCGCGGGTAGTATCCCGGAGCCAATCGGTCCCCGTACGCAAAGGCGATCGCGCGGGCCAGGGCTCGGTCGACGATCGGCCGCCCGTTGACGAATAGAAAGAGATGGCGGGCCCCCGATCGCGCAAGCTCGATCGGTGCCAACACCGCGTCCAGGACCACCGCCTCTCGTTCCGCGTGGATCTCGTGGAACGCCACGTCCCCGAAGACCTGGTAGGCGCGCTGGGCCAGGTTTCTGGCCGGCAGATACCGCCTCGCGGTCCGTCCGTCGGAGCTGACCACTAACCGCAAGCTCGGATGGCTCAATGCGAGGCGCTGACAAACCTCGAAGATGCGTGAGGTTTCGGTCTGGCGCGCCCGAAGAAACTTCTTTCGCGCCGGCACGTTGTAGAAGAGATCATCGACCTCGACGGTCGTGCCGGGTGGGCATCCGGTCGCCCCGATTTCCCGGATTTCCCCGCCTTCGACCAAGACTCGCGTGCCCTGAGGGTGCTCCCGCGTCCGAGTCGTGATCGTCATCCGGGACACCGAGCCGATCGACGGGAGCGCCTCTCCGCGGAACCCCAGGGTGGAGACGCGCAGGAGGTCGTGGAAGGACGCGATTTTGCTGGTCGCGTGCCGTTTGATGCACATGGTTGCGTCGTCGGGGGACATGCCGACGCCGTCGTCGGTCACCCGCACCCGACTCCGTCCCCCGTCTTCCACTGACACGGTAATCGTGGTTGCGCCCGCGTCGATGGCGTTCTCGAGGAGCTCTTTGACCAGATTGGCGGGGCGCTCGATCACTTCGCCCGCTGCGATCTGGTCGATCAGCGTCTCGTCGAGCAATCGTACCGTCAGACCCACGGCGTGCGCGTATCAAAGCTGGTTTGGGTTGGCAACGCGGGCGCTGGGCAACGCCGTCCGTTCGTTGACCCTCGAACAATCCCGATGCTACCGTGAAATCGGGGTGTTAGCCGGGAATTTACCATCATGAGGGTCTGTCCTGCGTGTCGAGTTGACTACGGCGGGGGGGAAGTATTCTGCCCGGTCGATGCCACGCGCCTCGTCACCACCTCGCAGATGAGCCTCCGCCCGGTCAATCCGGACGACCCGCTCGTCGGCACGGTCCTGGCGGGCCGGTACGTGGTGAGAAAGCGGATCGGTGAGGGCGGCATGGGCCTGGTCTACGAGGGCCTGCATCGCGACATCGACAAGAGGGTGGCGATCAAGATCCTTCGCGACGACTTGTCGAAGCGACCCGAGGTGGTCGCGCGCTTCCGCCAAGAAGCCAAAAGTGCGTCGAGGATCGGTCACGAGAACATCGTCGACGTCTCCGACTTTGGCGAAACCACTCGGGGTGCGAGCTACTTCGTCATGGAGTTCCTGGACGGCCAAGATCTCGCGACCGTGCTCGGCAGGGAGTGCACGATCAGCGCGGAGCGGGCGTGCGCCATCATACTGCAGTGCTGCCGAGCGTTGTCGGTGACGCATGCGAAGGGAATCGTCCATCGGGACATCAAGCCCGAGAACATCTTTCTCATCAAACGCGATGGAGTCGACGATTTCGTCAAGATCGTCGACTTCGGCATAGCGAAGATGAGCGATATCGAGACGGACGGAGCACCTGGACGCAAGCTGACCAAGACAGGGATGATCTTCGGCACCCCCGAATACATGTCTCCTGAGCAGGCGGCCGGCAAAGCGCTCGACCACCGCGTCGACGTGTACGCGCTCGGCATCATCCTCTACGAGTGTCTCGCAGGCCGCGTTCCATTCGAAGGCGACACGTTCATGGGCGTGCTCACCCAACACATGTTTGCCGACGTGCCACCGATCCTCGATCTCAACCCCAACGCCAAGCTGAGCCATGAGTTGGACCTGGTGATTCGCAAGGCCCTCGCCAAGAGTCCCGACGACCGCTACCAGGACGCCGATGAGCTGGCCGAAGCGATCACATGCGCTCTAGATGGCCGGTCGAGCCGCGCGACCTTGAAGACGCCACCGTCGGCGTTCGGCCCGGCCTCGTTGATTCACCGCGAGCCGGTGCCGATTCGTAAGACGTCTCGATGGGTCTGGGGCGCCACCGTGTCGGCCGCGGTCGCTGCGCTCCTCTGGCTGGGGATTGGTCCCAGCGCCGGGCGGGGGAGCGGCCCAGCGGCGGGCGAGCCACCCCGCCCGCAGACGTTGCAGGTGGAGCAGAAGCTCGAACGAGCAGAAGACGAGGCAAGTCCCAACGACGAGGCCTTGCTCGCCGATGCCGAACCGGGTCCCGGGTTCGTCGACGTGCACGTGGCCACCGTGCCGAAGGGCGCTGCCATCCTGCTGGACGACGGATCGGAGGCCTGCAGTGCAACGCCCTGCACGCTGCGGGCGGCTCCCGGCACGACCTTGGTGCTCCGGGCCAAGCTTGGCAAAAGGAGGGGGCGCGCTGCGATCACCCCAACCCAAGACCAGACCATCTTGATCGAGCTCGAGGCTCCGAGGAAGCCGCAGGCGAAGCAGCGCGACGCAAAGCCCTCGCAGCCGAGACGCAGCGAAGCGGCGCGTGCCTCGGACCTCAAGGTTCCCGAGTGGGCGCAGTGAGTGAGGTCGAGCGCAAGACGCTCGCCGATCTCGAGTGGGAAGAGATTGAGCGGGCCGTCGCCGATCGCTGCCGCGGCCCGCTCAGCGAGGGGCTGTCTTTGCACCTTGCCCCGTCTTTCGCCGAGACCGAGCGCGCGCTTGCCGAGGCCAGGGACGCGTGGAAGCTCCTGAGCCGGAACGACGCACTGCCCCTCGAGGGCATCTGTTCGATTGGGGGCTCCTTGCAGCATCTTGCACGGGAAGGAGTGCTCGACGGCGGGGCGCTCAGAGACATCCGCATGACCTTGCGAGCGTCCACAGCGCTCCGACGGTTTCTCAGTCAGCGAAGAGAGAGCGTGCCGCATCTGCATCGCGCTTGCGCAATCGACCCCACGCTCGACGGTCTCGAGGAAGAGGTCGGCTTGTCGATCGGGGACGACGGCTCGATTCTCGATTCCGCGAGCGTCGAGCTCGCGCGACTTCGTGAAGAGGTCGGGAACCTGCGGGCGCGGATCATTCGAAGGCTCGAAGATCTGATCCAGAAGCGCGGCGCAATCCTGCAAGACTCGTTCTACACGATCCGGGAAGGCCGCTACGTGCTGCCGGTCCGTGCCGATGCGCACGAACGATTTCACGGCATCGTGCATGGGTCGAGCGCTAGCGGTGCCACCATCTTCGTCGAACCTCGGGAGCTCGTTGAGCGCGGAAACAGGCTGAAGATGGCCCAGGGTGAGCTCGAACGCGAGGAGCGTAAGATTCTCGCTGCGGTTTCAGACTTGGTGCGTCAGTACGTCCCGCAGCTTCGCGCCGCCGCGGAGGCTCTGGATCACGCGGACCTGCGCGGCGCCAGTGCCCAGCTGGCGGTCGATCTGCGTGCCCAGTTCATCGAGCTGTGCCAGGAGCCGCGCGTATCGTTGCGGCAGGCTCGTCATCCCTTGCTGGTGCTTCGCGGCATGGAAGTCATCCCCAACGACATCGAGCTCTCGGGTGGCGAGGCTCTCGTGATCTCCGGACCAAACGCCGGCGGGAAGACCGTCGCGCTCAAGCTGCTCGGATTGACCGCGCTCATGACGAGAGCGGGCC
>JBAVOF010000627.1:0-3111 GCA_049691835.1 Polyangiales bacterium | reverse complement strand
GTCTTCAACCGGTATCGCCGGCCATTAGGGCCATTCTCGAGCGAAGCCTTTCCGGGCGCCAGGTCAGCGTCGACGAGGGGATCACCTTGAGCGAGGCGCGGGGCCGCGATCTTCATGCCTTGTGCCTCGTCGCTGACGAGTTGCGGCGTCAGCAGGTGGGTGATCGGGTCACCTACGTGGTCAACCGGAACATCAACTTCACGAACGTTTGCATCAAGAACTGCAAGTTCTGCGCGTTCGCCCGGACCGTTCGCTCGGAGCAGGGTTATTTCCTTCCGCACGAGGAGATCACGCGCCGGGTGAGACAGGCCTGGGAGATGGGCGCCACCGAGGTGTGTCTCCAGGCGGGCTTGTCGCCGAATCTGACGGGGGACAGTTACATCGATCTATGCCGGGCAGTTCGCGAAGCCGCCCCGGATATCCACATTCACGCCTTCTCGCCGGAGGAGGTGAAGTTCGGCGCCGCCCTCAAGCGAGTATCCCATGGCGAGTACTTGGCTGAGCTCAAGGATGCGGGGCTCGGCACGCTCCCTGGGACCTCGGCGGAGATTCTCGATGACCGTCTGCGAAAGGTGATTTCGCCTACCAGGATCAGCACCAGCGAATGGCTGGACGTCGTCACGACGGCCCACCGGATGGGCATTCGAACGACCTCGACGATGATGTTCGGGCACGTGGAATCGATCGCGGATCGGATGCACCACATGGATCTGCTCCGCCGAGTGCAGCGTGAAACCGGGGGTTTCACCGAGTTCGTGCCTCTTTCGTTCGTCCATGAGGAAGCTCCGTTATTCGCCAGCAGCGACGTGCCCGGCGTGCGTCCTGGGCCCACAGGCGATGATGTGGTGCGCCTGTATGCCACTGCCCGGCTCGTGCTCGGCCGCGACATCCCCAATCTGCAGGCATCCTGGGTGAAGGAGGGTCTTCGAACCTCGCAGTTGTTGCTCGACTGCGGCGTCAACGACCTCGGCGGGACGCTCATGAACGAGAGCATCTCGACTGCAGCAGGCGCTCGTAACGGGCAGTTGATGAGGCCGGCGACTCTTCGCCGGGTGATCCGCGATGCGGGAAGAGTGCCCGCACAGCGTGACACCAACTACACTTTGATCCGGGAGTTCGCCGATACGTCCGATCAGGATCCCGCCGAAGCTCTCGACACGGTTCGAGATCCCGATCGGGTGTTCGGTTCGTACGATGCGTTGACTCGAGATCCCCGCTTTCACTACGAACCACGCGGTTTGCGCGTAGTGAGCTAGCGGCTGTGCGCTCTCGGACGGCGTGGTAGGATCCCTGCGATGGGCGATCTGGCCAAACGGTACGGCCCTTGGGCCGTGGTCACCGGTGCTTCCGCAGGGATTGGAGCCGAATTTGCGCGGCGCGTCGCGGAGCATGGGATCAACGTCGTCTTGGTTGCCCGGCGTCGCGATCGCTTGGAGGAACTGGCGTCGACGATCGAGGACACGTATCGGGTCGAAGCGCGCGTGGCTCCGGTAGATCTCGCTTCACGCGGCTTCGTCGAGGCCTTGCAGCCGGTGCTCGCCGATATCGAGGTAGGGCTTCTGGTCAACTCCGCGGGCTTCGGATCCAGCGGTCCGTTTCTGGACATGGACCCTGCTGTTCAAGAGTCGATGATCAACTTGAATTGCCGCGCGCCTGTTCTTCTGACCCACGAGATCGTACAAGGGATGCGCGAACGAGGCCGGGGCGCAGTCATTTTCGTCTCGTCGGTCAGTGGATTCTGCGCCGCGCGCGGGATGGCGAACTACAACGCCACGAAAGCCTATGACCTGTTGTTTGCCGAGGGTCTCGCCGAGGAGCTGAGACCCTACGGCGTCGATGTTCAGGCGCTCTGTCCCGGAGGCACGGTCTCCGAGTTTCAGCAGGTTGCGGGTCTCGATGTCGGAAAGTTCGGCCCGTTCGCACGATTGATGTTCGCGAGCCCCTCGTATGTCGTATCGACGAGCTTGAGGGCGCTCGGACGCCGAGTCACTGTCGTGCCGGGGATACTCAACAAGCTCACGGTATGGACGATGCGGCTCGTCCCGAGGCGCGTCTCGACTTGGATTCTCAGCTCGATCATGGGCCGGTTCGCCGCCGGTCACTGACGGCGTCGCAGACGGTCTAGATCTCGCGGTCGGTCGACATCAAACGCGATGCCGTTGCTCAATTGAACACTGACGGTCAGCCCGAGCTCTCGCGCGCGTTCATGGTGCCGTCGGAGGCTGTCTGCGTGCCCGAGACAGCTCGGAAGAGCGGTCGCTGGCTTGAGCGCGATGACGTTTGTACCTTCTTGTAGAAGATCGGGAACGAGCACGACGTCGCTCTCGTCGAGCTGACGTGTGACGCTCGCGATGTCTTGCACCGTCAATTCGGGTAGGTCGCCCATACAGATCAGCACGCTGGTCGCTCCACGGCGCTCGAGCTCCTGCAGTGCGCGGTCGACCACGTCCGCTAAGCCCTGACTGTCGTCGCCGTCGGACAGGGCCACGATGCCCAGGCTCCGGGCATGTTCACGTGCTTCAGCTGAGTCACTCACCACTGCGATCTCGTCGATCACGGGAGATGCCCGGAGCACGCTCGCCACGTGCTCGAACTGGTCGCGGGTCAAGCTCTCTCGCTCGGTCGGCGTCAACACGTCGGCTAACCGGGATTTCCCTCGCTCGAACCCCTTGATTGGAATCAACGCCCAGCGGCTCATTTCAGGCTCCGCGCAAACTCGATCAGCTTGCGAGCGAAGACTACCCTATCTTCGCTCGACGGGATCAGGATGTTGGTCTCGAGCAGTGCAATTGCCGACGCGAAACCGTCGCCGGGATGTACGGCGTAACCGTCGAGGAGGCCTTCATAGTGCATCGCGACCGCCTCGGCGGAGGGCTCACGGCCTTCAATTTCCGGGATCATCGTCGCCAGCGGTCCCTTGACGGCCCGTCCGCCGACGATCGGGCTCACGGCGACGGTGGATATGTTTCGAATCGCCTCCGAGACTCCGCTCAACGTGAGGATTGGATCGATCGAGACATATGGATTGGATGGGCAGATCACGACGAGGTCCGCCGCTGCGAGCGCGTCGAGCACCGCTTTGGTCGTTTCACCGGCTCCGCGGTACTGCAC
>JBAVOF010000626.1:0-5251 GCA_049691835.1 Polyangiales bacterium | reverse complement strand
TGAAGCACGTGTCGAGCCTGTGCACGAAGCTTCGCGTTGAGCTCCTCGAAATCCACGTCGGAGAGCTTACCGGCATCGTGCTCGAACGACACGTCGCGAATCTCTTGGAGCAGCGTTTCCTTCTCGGTGAGTAATGCGCGGCGCGCATCGGTGATGAGCTGGGCGCGCGTCCCGCCCAAGACTTCGTCGGACAGCGCCGAGCTCAAGCTGAGCCACAGGCTGATCAGCGCGGCAAGCACCCCCACGAAGGCCAGGATGATGAACACCCAAGGAAGGACCTCGCTCATGAGCGCTCCTCGAGCCGCTCGAGCTCGTCGTCGAGGCGTGAGTCGTACTGAAGCTGCTGGCCGGACGCTGCCGCCACGGCCGTCCCCACTTCGACCCCACGTCGCTTCCACCGCCGCCCGATCACCACGATGCCACCCACGGCCAACAACATCGCAGCCAAGGGAACCGCCCAGAGCGCACGATCCAGGCCCTCATCCGAAGGGATCGCCAGCGACTTGGCACCGTATTGCGCTCTGTACGACTCCTGGATCTTGGCAGGCGTTACGCCCGCGGCCAGTGCCTCCCGGATCTCTACGCGCTTGTCGTCGGCCCAACCGCATGCGCAGGTGTCGAGCGGCAAGCGCGCGCAGTCCCCGCACTGGCACAGTAACCGACCGAAGAGCTGTCGCTCGATGGGATCGTGGATGACGACCGAGCCGGCGTGAAGCGAGCTACTGCTATCGTTCTGCGCCGAAGCGACTCCCACCCACGCGATCATCGTGGCGATGGCGATCGCCAGAGCGACCACCGTGGTGGCAGGAGAGAAACGGAAGCGCCGAAAGCGCGTGACCTCTTCCCGGAGTAGCTCGCTTCCGGTCGGCCACATGCCGAGAATCGCGCCGAGCAGTAGGATGATCCCGCCGAACCAAATCCATGCGACTAGCGGACGGACGATGACGCGAAACGTGCCTCGTCGCGTCGATGGATCGACGGTGCTCATGATCACGTAGACGTCTTCAGACGGACGGCTGTGAATCGCCACCTCGGTCGTCGGCATCTGCGGATGCGTTCGGTAGATGAATTTGGCGGGTGCGACCTGACCTTTCTCAGTCCCTGCATCGTCCATGAGCGTCATGTCGGTGAAAATCATCCGCTTGTTCGGATCAGTTTCCATGCGCGGTTGGTCGTAACGCACGGTGTGAGAGCCCACCGACATCGTATCGCCAGGTCGAAGTGCGCTCTCTTGCTCGATGTCGTACGCGGCCCCGGTAAACCCAACGAACATCAAAACGGCGCCGATGTGCACGATGTACCCGCCGTAACGACGGCGGCCTTTGGACACGAGACGAACCAGAGCGGTGCCAATGCCCTCGCCCTTGCCCATGCGAACCCGCACGCCGCGCCAGAATTCTTGACCGACGCTCGCAAGGACGAAACCGCAGGTGGCAAAGGACACGACCGGCGCCACCGCAGACACCCAAGCCAGGACGGTGCCGGTGGCCGTGTCGTAGATCTCCGTGGGTGCGACGACGGCTGGATATCCGAGGCGTGCTCCGAAGACAAACTGAAGCACGGCGACCATGACGCCCACACCGACTGGAAAGATCAGCGCACGGAGGAGCTTGGACCCGGTCGCCTTGCGCCAGGCGATGAGTGGTCCGAGCCCGGCTAGGAACAAGAGTAGGAGACCGAGCGGCACCATCCACTTGTTGTAGAACCCTGGGCCCACGGTGACTTCTTCGCCTCGCACCCACTCGCTGAGGAGCGGGAACGTGGTCGCGATCAGTACGAAAACCATCATCCCCAGCAGGACCCAGTTGTTCAGCAGGAAGGCGAACTCACGACTGATGAGAGACTCGATTTCGTTGTCGGATCGGAGCTTTGGGAGCCGCCAAATCATCAGTGCCGCGATGCCGATGATCAGAAATGCGAGGTACCAGACGAAGTACTGCCCGATGTCCGAACGGGCGAACGAGTGCACGCTCGCGATGAGCCCCGATCGGGTCAGGAACGTGCCGAAGATGGTCAGGACGAAGGTCAGCGACAACAGAAAGACGTTCCAGACCTTCATCATGTGCCGCCGCTCCTGAATCAGGACCGAATGAAGGTAGGCGGTACCCACCAACCAGGGTAGGAACGAGGCGTTCTCGACTGGATCCCAGGCCCAGTATCCACCCCAGCCGAGCTCTTCATACGACCAGAGACACCCGAGCAGCAGACCGAGGGACAGAAACGTCCAGGCGATCATCGACCAAAGCCGCGCCGCTCGAACCCACTCGTTTCCGAGCCGCCCGGTCACGAGGGCGGCCACCAGAATCGCAAACGGAACGGACCAACCAACGAACCCCAGATAAAGGGACGGTGGATGGATGGCCATCCAGTAGTTCTGGAGAAGCGGGTTCAGGCCTTCACCGTCTCCGGGAGTCGTTCGGATGTAGGTGGCGAAGGGGTTGGCCGTGAACAGCATCAAGACCACGAAGAACATCAGGATGCTCATCAGGGTTGCGAGGATCCAAGGTTGGAGCTCTGTGTAACGGCCTCGAAGCCAACGGGTCGCGAAGAACGTGTAGCCAGCGAGAAGAAACGCCCACCAAAGTAGCGATCCATCCTGCCCGCCCCAGAGCGAAGCGATCAGGTACCACCAGGGCATCGACCGATCGCTGTAGCGAGCGACGTATTGAATTCGGAAATCGTGGACCTGAAACGCGTACGCCAGGACGCACACCGCGACCAGAACGAGCGCGCAAGTCGCGTACGTGCCCCAGCGTGCCGATGGAAGCAGCTGAGGTCGCCCCCGGCCGGCGCCCATCGCGATCGCCATGGTGTAGGAGGCACTGATTAGGATTAGGCACAGGAGCAAAGTGCCGAGGAACGGAATGTCGAGTGACGGCATAGGAATTGAACCCCCCAGCTCTGGGCGGCTGTCCCCAGTACATACGGGTTCGACGGATTCCGGCAAGCCCAATGAAAAGCCCCGCGAGGCGCAAGGCCTGGCGGGGCTTTTCTGACTCGGCTAAATCCGAATCAATCGCCTTCTTCGAACTCGGCGTCGATGACGTCATCATCGCCCTTGCCGCGCTCGCCGGCTCCTGCGCCGGAAGCCTGCCCACCCGGAGCGCCGTTGGTCGCCGAGGCAGCTGCACTGTAGGCAACTTCCGCGATCTCCTTCATGGCGGCTTCGAGGGCCCCGCTATGGGAAGCCATCGCTACGGTGTCGTTGGCCTCTATGGCCTCGCGAAGCGATTTCACCTTGCCCTCGACCTCGGCGATCTTGTCGGCGGGGAGCTTGTCCTTGACCTCCTCGAGCGCCTTCTCGACACCGTAGGCGAGCTGGTCAGCTTTGTTGCGGGCCTCGACCTGCTCGCGGCGCTTGCGGTCCTCTTCCTCGTGGGACGCAGCGTCCTGGACCATCCTCTCGATCTCCTCGTCGGACAGACCGCTGTTCGAGGTGATCGTGACCTTCTGGTCCTTTCCAGTCGCCTCGTCCTTCGCCGTCACGGACAATATTCCGTTCGCGTCGATATCGAAGATCACCTTGATCTTCGGGATGCCGCGGGGCGCGGGCATGATGCCCTCGAGGTGGAAGCGTCCCAGGGTGCGGTTGTTCCGCGCCTCGGCTCGTTCGCCTTGCAGGACGTGAATCTCCACCTTCGTCTGGCTGTCCTCGGCGGTCGAAAACACCTCTTCCTTACGCGTCGGTATGGTGGTGTTCCGCTGGATGAGCGCGGTCATCACGCCACCGAGGGTTTCGACCCCCAAGCTGAGCGGTGTGACGTCCAGCAAGACCATGTCCTGCACGTCGCCCGATAGAACGCCCGCCTGAACCGCTGCGCCTAGCGCAACGACCTCATCGGGGTTGACGCCCTTGTGCGGTTCCTTGCCGAAGAACTTGCTCACCGTTTCCTGCACGACCGGCATGCGGGTGGAGCCGCCGACCAGCACGACTTCGGCGATGTCCGCCGCCGTCTTACCAGCATCGGATAGCGCCTTCTTGCAGGGCTCGAGGGTTCGCTTCACCAGGTCGTCGATCATCGACTCGAGCTTCGCGCGGGTCAGCCGGATGTTGAGATGCTTCGGACCCGCCGCGTCAGCCGTGAGGAATGGGAGGTTGACGGTGGTCTCCAGCTTGGTGCTGAGCTCGATCTTTGCCTTTTCTGCAGCGTCCTTGAGACGCTGCAAGACCATCTTGTCCTTGCCGACGTCGATACCGGTGTCCTTCTTGAACTCGGCCACCAAGTACTCGATGATGCGCTGATCGACATCGTCGCCGCCGAGATGCGTGTCACCGTTGGTGCTAATGACGTCGACGACCTTGTCGCCCACCTCTAGAATCGAGATGTCGAAGGTACCGCCGCCGAAATCGTACACGGCGATCAGATGGTCCTTGGTCTTGTCGAGACCATACGCCAGCGCAGCGGCCGTCGGCTCGTTGACAATTCGCTTCACGTCGAGACCGGCGATCTTCCCTGCGTCCTTGGTGGCCTGGCGCTGAGAGTCGTTGAAATACGCGGGCACCGTGATCACAGCGGAGGTCACGGTTTCACCCAAATAGTCCTCGGCCGCCTTCTTGAGCTTGCGGAGCACCTGCGCCGAAACTTCCGGCGGCGATAGGGTCTTACCGCGCACCTCGAAGCCCGCATCGCCGTTATCGCGCTTCACGACATGGTAGGGCATGCGCGTGGCGTCATCGCCGAGCTCGTCGAAACGACGGCCCATGAAGCGCTTGGTCGAATAGACCGTGCCTTCCGGGTTGGTGATGGACTGTCGCTTGGCGATCTGACCGACGAGAACCTCGCCCTGGTCGTCCCATGCCACCACTGATGGTGTGATCCGGTCGCCCTCCTCGTTGACGATGACCTTCGGCTCTTTGCCCTCCATCACCGCGACGACGGAGTTTGTCGTCCCGAGGTCGATGCCGATAATCTTTGCCATGTTCTCTTGTCTCCTTTTGCCCCGATCTCCCGCCGGAGTTTGGTCAAGCTAACCACCGGCTCGAGGCCGTCAAGGTCCCCCCCGGCTTGAAATCACCTGGAAAATCGGGTGTCAGAGCGGCGTAAAACCGGCCCTCTCACCCCGCTATGGTCTCCCTGAGCGCGGCTAGGTCGCGGGAGTCCGCAAGGACGATGAGCGAGTCACCCGCCACGAGCGCATGCTCGCTTCCCGGGTTGTAGACGTAGTCCCCATCCGACCGGTGGACGGCTACAACGAGGGCGCCCTTCTCCCGGATCCCGGCCTCGGCGAGACGTTTCCCAACCAGCGGGCT
>JBAVOF010000625.1:0-4044 GCA_049691835.1 Polyangiales bacterium | reverse complement strand
ATGAAAACGGGGCCCGGGACACCATCTTGGGCCAGATCAAAGGCTTTCTCGACCGTCGGCCGAACGCTGTGGACCGTCTTGATCGACACCGCCCACTTGGTAATCGACTCCATCAACGAGATCTGGTCGATGTCTTGCAGTGCACCGCGCCCTTTGAGCAGCGTGGCCGCCGCCCCGCCGAAGATGAGCAGAGGCGACTGGGCGAGTTGAGCATTCTTCACGGCGGTGACGGTGTTGGTCACACCTGGGCCGGCCGTGACTGCAGCGATACCGGGGATCCCGGTCATGCGAGCGACTGCGTCGGCCGCAAACACCGCGCTTACCTCGTCACGCACGTCGACGACCTTGATTCCGTTGGCTTCGGCGCCAACCAGGATGGGCGAGATGTGCCCACCGCAAAGAGTGAAGATCTGCCGCACGCCGCGAGACGAGAGGACCCTTGCGATGATTGCGCCGCCGTCGTTCGTCATCCCTCGCTCCCAACTCCCTCGAGCACGTGTCGCTCGAGCACGAGACAGCTAAACGTGCCTTCAAAGACCTTGACGGATCTGACCGACGTCTCCACGCTCACCTCGTGCTTGCGGCCTTGGGCGTAGACCCTGCGAGCGCTCGCTATCAACTGGTCGCCGCGACGCACCGGTCTGAGAAAGCGTGTCTCCGCTGCAGCCAAGACCACGTTCGGATCGTTCACGGCCAACATTGCCGCATAGTCCGCGAGCCCGAAAATGAACCCACCGTGAACCAGCCCGTGCGCATCGACTACCATGGCGTCGATGGCGTCGAGTGAAACCCGCGCAAAACCATTCCCGAGCTCGAGCAAGGTGCCGCAGAAACGGGGATCGGCTGCAAGGTGAGTCCTGGCCTCCATGGCCAGCCACGATTACACGACCCCGGGCTCTAGAAAAGCAGGCTCCTGGCCCAGAAGGGCCTTTATCACTTGCCGTTTGGGCGATCGGGTGTCTAATAGATGACCGAATTACGATGAGACGGAGGGTCATGTGAACGAGCTTGCGCGGTACCTCATGGAAAACGCTTACATAGACTTCCAGGGCGGAATCACGATCGAGGAGGTCCGGAAGTTCTTGCGCGACGAAGACAGCCGCGAGTCGAGGGCACTCCTTTCCCGGCTGATCGAGGACAAGGGATTGGACGATCTAATGGTGACCATCGCGGATTGTCTGAAGGAATACATCCGAACGGGAATCAACGAGGACATCGTTCGGGCGCAACTCACCAGCTACAGCGAATCGTAGCTCCACGGCATCGCCCTTGAACCTCTGCTAGGATCGACCCTCATGCGCCCGATGGCACTGTGCGTCTTACTGACCCTCGCGTTGCTCGGATGTGAGCGCTCCACCGGAGCCGACAGCGGGCCTAGCAAAGACTCGTCCGAGATCAAGCCCGCTCCCGGCAGCTCCAAGGAGCCGATCCGGAGCTTGCCGCAGGTGGATACGAGCTCACTCGACGAGTTCGGTCAGGGCATTTGGATCGATCTGGTCAACGAGCTTCTGTCGCCCTGCGGCGAGCCGGTGTCCGTGGCCCGCTGCATCGACGAGAGCAGAAAATGCAAGCCGTGTGTGCCGGCGGCGCGGTATGTCGCCCGGCTCGTCGACGACGGGTACTCGCGCGGCGAGATCCGCGACATTTACCGAGTCCGCTACGGCGAGGACACCAAGGTCAAGGGGATCACCTCCCACGATTCGCCGCTGCGGGGTTCCCCTATGGCACCGGTCGCGATCTACGAATTTAGCGACTTCCAGTGTCCCCACTGCAAAATGGCTGCGCCCTACCTCAAGGAAATCGTCGAAGAGTCCAATGGAAGGGTGAAGCTCGTCTTCAAGCAGTACCCGTTGCCCATGCATCCAAAGGCCCGCGAAGCCGCGAAGGCAGCAATCGCGGCCGACAAGCAGGGAAGATTCTGGGAGATGCACGACCTCCTCTTCGCCAATCAAGACGATTTGCAGACGGCCAACCTGGACGAGTACGCGAAGAAGCTCGGCCTCGACGTGACACGCTTCAAGGCCGACATGGCGTCGAAGGAAACCGAGAAGAAGATCGAAGCGGACGCGGCCGAGGGGCGAGCAGCAGGCGTGGACTCGACGCCGTCCATCTACGTGAACGACCGCCGTTTCGTTTTCCCGCCGGACCAGCTCGGCGCCTATCTTCGTGAAGAGCTCGACCAGTGAGCTGCAAGCCGGGCGTGCAGGCCGAGGTACGATGAGAGTGCTGGGTTTCGCGCTCGCAGGGGTCCTCCTCTCCGCAACGGCCGCGAGTGCGCTGGCGCCCGGCGATCTGCCGCCTCCCATCGAGATGCCGGATCAATCCGGAAAGAGGGTCGACTTCCAAGAGCTCGAGGGGAAGGTGGTGCTGGTGGATTTTTGGGCGTCGTGGTGTGGCCCTTGCAAGCAGGAAATGCCGGTGCTCGAAGCGCTCTACAGGAAGTACGCAGCGCAGGGGCTTCGCGTCATCGGCGTCAACATCGATAGCAGCTCGAAGAAGATGACCAAGTTCTTGAACAGCGCGCCAGTGAGCTTTCGGATCGTTCACGACCCGAAGCTCGTGGTGGCGTCCAAGTATGAGCCCGCGGCGATGCCGTCCTCTTACTTCATCGGAAGGGACGGGAAGGTTCGGTACATCCACGAGGGGTTTGGAACGAAGGATGCCGCCGAGATCGAGGCCCGCATCAAGGCCCTTCTGGCGGAGTCAGCGAACAGCGACTGAGTGACCAGTGGTCTCAGCCTAGGCCTCATACAGGTACCTCTTCGTGTGCTGCTCCACCATAGGAGCTTGACTAACGCCCGTCGTTGACGGCTGCGGTTTTCGGCAGCGAAGTTCCTCGAGCGACGAAGGCGCTGAGCTGCTGTGTGACGTAGTCGACCACCTCGCAGTCGGCTTCGCTGAACGAGCGACGTGTCACGCCGTTGGCGAGCTGAAGCACACCGAACAGTCGTTCTCGATGGAGCAGCGGCCTGTACAAGAGCGCCCGGACGTCAAGCCCGGGCACGCCGTCGATTCGCTCGTCGTACCGAGGATCTGCCGTGGCATCAGCGAGCACCAGCACCGCATGCTCAGCGAGGCGGCTCGCTGCGCCGAGGAGCCCAGTCGATGACGGGAACGCCTGACCGCGCCGGGCTCTCGCGCTGATACCCCGCGCCGCCACGAGCCGGAACTCATCGGTGTTGATGTCCAACAGAAACGCCGCGGTGGCTTCCGATGGGACCAGCTCTTCGAGCAGATACACCGCGAATTCGAGCGCCTCGGCGCGATTCCTCAGAAACAACAAGTCGTGGCAGGCCTCGAACGCCGCTGCGAGCCGGTCTTCCGTTGGCGGCGGGGGCACACTGCTGATTCTCGGCAGCTCGGAGTCGCGCGCTTCATCCTCGAGCGGGAACTCGATTTCGATACTCTTGCTCCAGTCTTTCCACTCGATGCGTACGACGGGAGGGTGGTCTGGGGCGCGCTTCCAGATGTGGTCGAACAGCTCAATCCGAATGTACTTCGCGCCTCGTTCTTGCTCGAGCTCTTCTTGAGCGCGCCGCAGCAGCTTCGTCGCGAGCTTCTCGCCGGTGCCGGGCTGCAGCGGAACGGGCACCGCATACATGCGCTCCCGAAAGTGAATAGGGCTCGCGCTCGTCGGATTTTCGTCTCTCGAGGCCAGTAAGACCACCATGTTTTCGACGGTGGCCGGTGGCGGGCTGCTGGGTTGGGGCGCGGTGGATCGATTTTGCCGGGTGGAGTCAGGTGTGGGCGGGGGGGTGCTATCTAGCGAGCGGCGCTCGAAGGCCATCGGCACGTCTGGGACGGGGGCTCCGGCCAACGGGGTGGGGATTTCCGCCGCGCTCGGCGACGGCTTTCTGGCGCCCGGGATCGAACTGGGCGCCGCGCTCGGAATGACTTGGTACCGTCGGCGCTCGCGGGCGTCTTGAATCGTCACGGTGCCATTCGGGTTCACGTTGCAGCTCGCGCCAGCCGGAACACCGCCCGACTCACCGATCTCGGCGCGCCCCGCTTGTAGGGCCGCCGGCCACGTCGGCGCCTCGACTG
>JBAVOF010000624.1:0-5890 GCA_049691835.1 Polyangiales bacterium | reverse complement strand
GTATACGCGAGGTGCTCGAAGTCTTCCGAGCCGGCCCGCCGGTCGCCCAGGACGCGCGCGGCCTCTTCGTGGACGCGCCTTTCGATCTCCGGGTGCTGCGACAAGAGGTAGAATGTATGGGCGAGCGCGATCGAGGTGGTTTCGTGGCCCGCCAGGAAGAGCGTGATGCATTCATCGCGAAGCTGCCGGTCACTCATCGCCCCGCCGTCCTCGTCTTGTGCCTGAAGCAGGGCGCTGAGAAGGTCCCCTCGGTCCTCGCCGCTCTTGCGGCGATCCTCGATGATCGCTGCGACGATTTCGTCCACGTCCCGGACGGCCTTGCGAAATCGGATCATGCGCGGCGAGGGCCACCATGGGGGCGCCTTGATGGGGCTTTCGAGAACCGCGGCGTAGTGGTCGCTGATCACGTGCAACGCATGGCCGACCTCCCTCGCCGTATCGCGAACATCTGCATCGAAAAGCGTACGGCCCACGACGTCCAGCGTGAGCTCCGCCATCGCCTTGTGAATGCTGATCTCGTCACCGTCGTTCCAGTCATCGAGTGACCGATGCGCGGCGGCGACCATCGCATCACCGTAGGTGCGGATGCGCTTGGGGATGAATGCGTGCGCCACGAGCCTGCGCTGCCTGCGCCAAAGCTCGCCTTCGCTGGTGACCAATCCCTGACCGAGCACGCGATCGAGCTCACGCGTGAATCGGTCTTTGCGCATGACCGTGTGCCCCTGAGTGAGGCACTGCTGAATCAGAACCGGATCGCGAACCAGGACGTAGGGTTCGTAGAGAATCGGCAAGTTGGAGAGGGGGCCGTACTCGGCGGCAGCCGTCATGTACGCGAGCTGGTCGCTCATCATGCCGCGGAGGTTGCCAAGCCAGAAGTGATTGGGCGGCCCAGGTGGATCGGAGCGCTTAGCCATGAAAGAAGCGGGTCATGACGTCGATCATCTTCGGGACGTCGGATGCGGCGGAAACCTCGCGGCACGAATGCATGGAGAGCATCGGATTGCCTACGTCGACGGTTCGAATGCCGAGCTCTGCGGCCGTGATCGGGCCGATCGTGCTTCCACAGCCGAGGTCTGACCGAACGACGAAGCGCTGCGTGCCCACGTCGGCCTCGCGCGCCCAGCGCTCGAATCGCGCCCAACTCTCCCCGTCGGTTGCATACGATTGGCCGACGTTGACCTTCACCACCGGGCCGCCGCCCAGCGTGGGTTGATGCTTTGGCTCGTGAAGATCGGCGTAGTTGGGGTGGACCCCGTGCGCCATGTCGGCGGAGATCAAGAACGACTTGGCGACAGCGCGGTGGTAGCTCTCGGTTGCGTCGCCGCAGAGGCGCTGCAGGCAGCTTCGGAGAAAGTCCGATGCTGCCCCTTGGGCGCTTCGGCTCCCGACTTCTTCGTGATCGTACAGAACGGCGCCGCGCGTGATCCCCACGTCACTCGTGGCCGCGAGAAGGGCACAAAGCGCCGCATGACAGCTGGCAAGATTATCGATACGGGCGGCGTGGATGAACTCCCGATTCACTCCGCTACGGGTTGCAGGCTGCAAGTCGTAGGCCATCAAATCCCAGGCGAGCACCTCTTTCGGTCCGACGTCACCGAGCTCACCAGCGAGCAACGTGCGTAGGTCCACCGTGCCCAGGTCGCTGAGCGAGATGATGGGCGCCATGTGTTGCTGCGGGTTGAGCTTGAGGCCATCTACGTTCACCTGCCGGTTTAGATGAATCGCAAGAGAGGGGATTCGGAGGAGCTCGCGCCCGAAGTCGACTAGCCGCGCACTGCCATCTTGAAGCAAGACGCGCCCTGCCAGGGAGAGGTCCCGGTCGAGCCAGGTGTGCAACAGAACGCCGCCGTATGGCTCGACCCCGAGCTGTTCATACCCTGCGCGCGTCAGCTCCGGGTTGGGCTTGACCCGCAGGTTCGGCGAGTCGGTGTGTGCCCCGACCAGGTGAAACCCCGCATCAGCCGGTGGCGCGGTGCCGACGTGAAACGCGGCCATCGAGGTCCCGCCGCGAACGACGTACACTTTGTCGCCGGCGCGGATGCTCCAGGGCGCGGCTTCATCGAGGGGGCGATACCCCTGCGCTTCCAGGCGCGTGACCGTTTCGGCAACGGCGTGAAAGGGACTGGGCGAAGCGTCGATGTACTCGAGGAGATCCTGAACTGGCACGTGGTTCCCTTACTTGGCCAGCGAGCGTACGCCGGCACGGTGCACTTTACCGGGTAGCTCGCGACCGACAATGGCTTCGGCCACCTGGCCCGCTTGCCAGAGCTTCTCGAGGTCGATCCCCGTCTCAATTCCCATCCCATGCAGGGTGTAAACCAGATCTTCGGTGGCCAAGTTGCCTGCCGCCCCGGGCGCGTAGGGGCAGCCGCCGAGCCCTGCGACCGACGCGTCGAAGGTCGTGATGCCGGACTGCAGGCCGACCAGAACGTTGGCCAGCGCGGTCCCCCGCGTGTCGTGCAAGTGCAGCGCGATCTGGGCGACCGAGAGCTCAGCCGTGAAAAGATCCAAGATCCGCTGGGTTTGAAGTGGGGTGCCAACGCCGATCGTGTCGCCGAGGGAGACCTGATAGCAGCCGGCGCTCAACAAGTGCTTTGCGAGCTGGAGCCCGCGCCTGGGATCGACCTCGCCTTCGTAGGGACAACCCCACATCGTCGAGACGTAGCCCCGAACTTTGAGCCCGCGGTCGACGGCGGGTCCGATGACCGGTTCGAATGCCTTCAGCGTCTGCGCCGTGGTCTTGTTGACGTTCTTCACGTTGTGCGTTTCGCTGGCGCTCACGAAGACCGCGATCTCGTCGACCTTGGCAGCTAGAGCGCGTTCGAGACCTCGGGCGTTGGGGCAGAGCCCGGCGTAGGTGACCCCCGGCCGACGCTCGATCATTCGGCACACCTCGTCCGCGTCGGCCATCTGGGGCACCCACTTCGGCGCGACGAAGCTGCCGACCTCGATTCGTCCAATTCCGGCATCGACCAGTGCTTCGATAAGTCTCACCTTCGCGTGGGTCGCCACCTGCGCGCTCTCGTTCTGCAGGCCATCCCTCGGGGACATCTCGTACACGGATACTCGGGCAGGGAGGTTCGAGTCGGGGTGCATATCCTCCATCTACAGCGTGCAGGCCTTCGTGAAAAGCCGTTGCAGATCCAGTGAAATCGAGGGCCGAGCGCCGCAGTTGCCTGGCCCTTGAGTCTGATTTGGTAGATACTCCGCCCGCCATGGCGACTCTGACCGCGCTGATGCTCGTTACGCCCATGTTTGGGCTCACCCTGCAGATCGACTCATCGATGCTCGAATCACCGACCGTCGTCGTCGAGCCGGGGGCGGTCCTGTCGGTCGAGGTCTCGACCCAGTTGGAGGAGCCCAAGGGGCCGACCACGGCGGAGCTGATTCGGAAGCGCAACAAGATCAAGAAGGTCCACAAGTGGTTTGGGATCAGCACCTGGTCGTTGATGACCTTGTCGGTCGTTTCCGGGTTCATCCAGTTCTACAACCAGTACGGATGGTGGCAGAGCCAGGCGACCAACCCCTGCGTGCAGGGCGATGCGATCTTTTCGCAGAACGCCTGCAGCGGCGTTCCGACCGCGCATCTGGTCCTCAATTCGCTCACTTCCGCGGCGTACTTCACCACCTTTGGACTTTCGTTCGCGATGCCGGACCCCCTCAAGGTCAGCGAGGGCGATAGCCAGTTCGCGAAGCGCCTTCGGACGCACAAGGTCCTGCGATGGGTGACGTTCGCGGGGATGCTGACCCAGATCGGCCTCGGTATCGCCGCCGCGAATTCCGACTGGTTTGGGATCGACCGGGCCAACAACTACAACGCGCTCCGAGGGATCGCGACCGCCCACATGGCGGTCAGCCTGGTCACCTATGGCGCGATGACCTGGGCCGGCGCGATCATGGTCTTCTGAGAGCGATCTCACAGAACTCTAGAATTTCGCGAAATTCGGGGCTTGCCCATTCGATCCCCGCGCCGCTAACATCTAAGGGGCCTGCACGATGGGGAGCTTAGGTCGCAGGATCCTTTTGCTTTTGGGGGTTTCATGAGATCACCGAAGGGTGCAAAAATCCTTTCGAGTCAGCGAGGGGGCGGCCAGATGACTGAGCCGACCGTGGCCAGCCAGCTGGGTCTGTTGCTGGACGACCCGTACGACGCCCAAGTGATCGAGGGCCTGCGTCCGTTGCTCGATGCTCCGGAGCGTAGCGGCGAGGGCGGCGACCCGCTTCGCTTGCTCGAGGCGGCACGTGGGGGGCACGAGCGGCGCGGGGAATTTTCGGCGGCCTCGTGGTTGATGGAGCTCGAGTCCGGACTGGTCGAAGACGATCCCGAGTTTCAGCGGGTGCTGATCAAGGAGCTCGGACGGGTGCGGCGCGAGGAGCTGATGGACGAGCAGGGCGCCCTGCGGGCCTACGAGAAGCTGGGTGGCCTCGACTCCGACGATTCAGAGGTCGCGCAAGCGGTCGAGCAGATCCATCAGATCGAAGAGAAGTGGGCCGAGATCGCGCGCCGCTTCATCGAAGAGGGCCGCGATGCCTCCGACCCGCGGCTCAAGACTTCGCTGCTGACCCGGGCCGCATCATTGATGTGGCAGTACGGCGGCGCCGACACCGTCGAAGAGACCGACGCGATCTTCGACGAGGCGCTGGCTGCGGACCCGTCCCACATGCCAACCGCGCGCCAGTACGCGTTGAGCCTTCGCGCCCGCGGCAAGTGGGAGGACGTGGCGTCGGTGTTCGTCCGAGCGGCCAAGGCGGGGCGGACGCGCGAGGAAAAGGCGAGCGCCTGGTTGCAGGCGGCGCGCGTCTTGCGGCGTTCGGTTGGGGACCCCGAGGGAGCAGCCACCGCATACCGAAAGGTGCTGACCTTTGCTCCGACCGACGAAGAGGCGCTCGGCGCGCTAGTCCAGCACTTGACCGAGCTGCAGGCCTGGGACGAGCTGGCCGCGATGTACGAGAGCGCGCTTCGTTCGAGGCAGAAGCTCGAGGCCGAAAAGGGGATGCTGCTCCAGCTCGCAATGGTTCACTGGCGCTTTCGTGAAGACGCGGAGTCGGCCGAGCCGTTCTTCGCGCGTCTCCGCAAGATCGACGCTGCACACCCGGGGATGTTGGACTTCTATCGCGCGCAGATCGGCGAGGAAGATGCTCAGGGCCGGCTGCTCACGATCTTGGGTGACGCGCTCCGCACCACGACGGATTCCGAGCAGAAGCTCGCGCTCGCTAGGGAGCTCGGACATCGCGCGCAGAAAGCGGATCGACCCGAACGCGCCCTGGAGGCGTGGAAGCTGGTCGAGCGACTGGCTCCTGAAGACCTCGATGCCCGGGTAGCGCTGCAGCAGCTCTATCAAAGCGGCGGCAAGTGGAATGCCTTGTCCGAATCGATTCGCGGCGAGATCGAAGCGCTGTCGACCGATGCGAAGGAAGCCAAGATCCGCCTACTTCGCGATCTGATTCCGATCTACCGTGACGCGCTCCACCTCGATTCGATGCTGATTCAGGTGTACGGGGAGATCCTGGGGCTGTCGCCGTACGATGAGGAAGCGCTGACCTCCTTGTCGCAGCTGTATGAAGGCGCTGGGCGATGGAACGACCTGATTCACGTGCTGGAGCGGCAGGCCGAGGTCGCCGACCAGCCCGAGCAGAAGGTAGGGCTCTATCTTCGCGTGGCCGGCTTGTGGATCGAACGATTCGGCAACTTGAATCAAGCCACCGAGCCGCTCGAGCGCGTCCTGCGCCTGCAGCCCGATCATCTGGAAGCCCTGGCACAGCTCAAAAACATCTACACGAAGAAGCGCAAGTGGGAGGCTTTGTTTGGAGTCCTGGGGCGCGAGGCCGAGCTCGCTTCGGATGCGGATGGGCGTCTGCAAAAGAAGATCGAAATGGCGGAGCTCTGCAC
>JBAVOF010000623.1:0-17986 GCA_049691835.1 Polyangiales bacterium | reverse complement strand
CGGTGTAGGGGTAGGCGATGCTGTCGAAGATTGGCGTGAGATGGTTGCAGTACACGTCGAGCTCTGCGCCATTGGGCAATTCGGCGGTCGCACTGAGGATGCTGCGCCGGTTCCAGGTGCCGGGCAGGACCCAATTGGCCTCGTTCTTGAGCGGATAGCGCGAAAGGATCATCACGCCGTTTTGCCCCTCGAAGGCGAGCACTTGCTCGGGATCGGACGTACAGCTCGCGCTAATCTCGGCGAACGTGCTCGTGGGGAGCTGAGTGGCGATGCAGGCGTAGCAACGCTGCTGCTGACTATCGGGGCTAACGACGAGACTTCCCACCGCGCCGAGGCAGAACTCCTCTGCACAATCGGTGCTCGTCGTCCGGCCGTTCTCGTCGTCTGGCGCGTTTGTGTTGCAGTATGTGGAGACGCAGTCGATCGCTGCGGTCATTTGAGCTTTGACAGTCCCCTCTCCCAAAAAGGCTTCTGTGGCCGGGCAGGGAAAGGTCGTGGGCGCCGGGGGAACCTGTCCCTCTTGGTCGGTCGGATCGTTAAGTGGCGAATCGAGGTCATCCTCGAAGAGAAGCGCGTTGGGGAAGGTTGAGGCGGCAGCGGTCCGGAGCATTTCTTTGTCCGCCTGATTCCAAACCTCTTCGAGACAGATGATGTCGGCCTCAACCGAAGCGATCACGTCTCTGAGCGCCTCCCGCCGCTCCGGTTCGTACGGGATGAAGGCACCCGCCAGGGCGACGTTGAACGTGACGACCGCGACATCCTGTGACTCGTCGCCGTCGTTACAGCCGGCCAGCGCGGCAACAAAACCAATCAAAACTAAGCTACGTTTCATATCCAACTCCCCGGTTTGGTTCGCGACACGGGCCCCCGCGGGGCGCGTTTGGGCCCCAAAATGCCCAGGACTAACCCCGGCGTCAAGCCCGCAGACCGGGTGGTCGCCAATATGGCATAAGATCGGGGTCTCCTCCCATCCCCGACAGAGGCGAGTCGCTTTTGGTAGCCCATGTGCCCGCACCGGGTCGCGATGATCCACCGGTAGTCCAGATCCGAAGAGCGTTGTGGCGCGAGCCGCTGGTGCATTTCGCGGTGCTCGGAGGACTTGCGTTCCTTGCCCACCACCTTGTCTTTGGTGCTCCGCCGTCCCAATACGTCGTTCCCGCAGACGCGCCCGTCGAGCAGCTTCGCCAAGATTGGCTCGCGGCCAAGGGGGTCCTCCCGGATGCCGAGGAAGAAGCCGCGCTCGTCCGCGAGTGGGTCGAAGACGAGATCTTGTACCGACGGGCGATCGAGCTCGGGCTCGACCAGAACGACACGATCGTGCGGCGACGCCTCGTCCAACGGATGCGATTCCTCCTGGAGGATACGTACAGAATCGAGCCGCCGAGCGACGCCCAGCTGCAAGCCTGGCTCGAAGAGCACCCGGACAGGTTTGCGACGCCCACGAAGACCAGCTTCACGCACCTGTTCTTCAGCCGCGGGAAACGAGGCGCGGCGCTTGGCGCGACCGCCCGAGCCGCCTTGGAGACTCTGAACGACGACCCGAGCGCCGCCGTCGGCAGCGACCCTTTCTTCCGTGGAAGCACCTTCGAAGACCTCACGCCAAACGAAATCAAAGGGGCCTTCGGGAGAGAGTTTCAGGAGAGCATCGTGAAGCTTCCGCTCGGACGATGGTCGGGCCCGGTGACGTCCTCCTACGGCCTTCATCTGGTGTATGTCAGCGATCGCACCTCCGCCGCGGCGCCCAACCTCGACGCGGTGCGTGACGAAGTCGAACGAGATTGGCTGCAGTCCGAGCGTGCTCGTCACAACCAAGAGGCACTCGCAGAGTTGCGAGCCCGCTATGCGCCGGGGGAACCGAAGTGAAGCGGGGACACTGCGTCCTCTGGGTCGCGCTCGTCGTCGTGATCGGATCTCATGTCAGAGCGCACGGTCTCGCGGCCGGTTTCGTCAGTATCGAAACCGCGGATGACCACGAAGCCGATCTGTTGGTCAAGCTCCCAGACGTCGAGGGCAACACCCCAGAGCTCAGCGTTCGCTTTGACGATGGATGCAAGGAGCTGACGTCGCCCGTGAGATTCCGGCGCAATGACGGCGTGGTCCAACGTTGGACCATCCGATGCGAGCGGGCACTGACCGGCATGGAGATCGAGCTGGTGGGGCTCAACGCGATCTTGGGTGAGGCGTTCGTCGAGTTCAGCTCGCCAAACGTCGACGAGTGGAACACCGTCGTGCGGCGCGGGCTTCCGACGACACGACTGGGCGTCGGAGACACGCAAGGCCTCGAGAACAACGCCAGCTACTTACCACTTGGAATCGAGCACATTCTTTCCGGTTTCGACCACATCTTCTTCGTGCTCGGCTTGCTGCTGATCGTGTGGCGCACGCGCTCACGGTACGGTCGGCGCACTGTCGTCAACACCACCTTGGCGACGATTACTGCGTTCACGATCGGACACAGCGTCACGCTGGCCGCCGCGACACTCGACCTGGTCAGACTCCCGGCGGCACCCACGGAGCTGGCGATCGCCTTGAGTGTTCTGCTGTTGGCGGTCGAGCTCGCTCGCGACGACCGCTCGACCTTGACGATGCGGTTTCCGTGGATCGTCGCGTTCGCGTTCGGACTTCTGCACGGCTTTGGCTTTGCAGGCGCACTGGCAGAAATAGGCCTTCCACCGGCGGGCATCGCGGTGCCTCTGTTGCTCTTCAACATCGGCGTGGAAGTGGGGCAACTCACCGTCGTGGTCCTGGCGGCCTCGGCCATGTTCGTGGTTGGCGCAAACGCAGGAACCAGCGAGGCCAGCGTCCTTCACCGTCGCTCTTTCGACAGGGCCCTGATCTATGGTATCGGTACGATCACAGCTTATTGGTGCTTCGAACGAAGCCTTGGATGGATCTTCTTATGAAAACACTTCCGATGGTGGTGGCCGTGCTCGTGGTGCTTGTCGGCGCATGCACGAGCAACTCGGAAACCGGGGGGACCGGCGGAACGGGCGGAACCGGGGGAGCCGGGGGAGCCCAGCCGATGCGCTGCGCCGACTACGATCCCGGCATGCGCGTGCTCTGGGGGGAAACGCACGTGCACACGCGCCTCTCACTCGATGCGTTCTGGTTCAACTCGCTCACTGGACCCCGGGAAGCCTATCAGTTCGCAAAAGGTGGGACCGTCGGCGTTGCCTGTGACGATCGCAACGTGGCCTGTGAGACGCGCAAGCTCGACCAACCGCTCGACTTCGCCGCAACTACCGACCACGCCGAGTTCCTCGGATTGTTCGACGACCAGTGCCGCGTTGATCAGCCTGCACCGACCTGCAGCATCGTCGAACAGTTCATCCTAACCAACATCGACGACTTACTGAACGGCAACAACGACAACATCGTCGACCTGTTGACGTCGCTCTTCCCGGACCAAGCACCAACGGCAGACACCTGGCAGCAAATCATCGCGGACGCGGAGGCTGAGAACGACCCGTGCACGTTCACCACTTTCGCGGCGTACGAGTTCAGCCCACTGTACAACGGCTCGACGGTGCATCGAAATGTCTTGTTCGTCGGCAGTGACCTGCCGGAGGACGTCTTTCAGTACACCGGCGTCGAGAACGAATGGGATCTGTTCGATCATCTCGAAGCGCAATGTGGAGGCTCGGACGACTGCGAGTACGTCACGATTCCGCACAACCCGAATCTAGGCGCAGGCCGCATGTTCCTTCCGGTCGGTACGCCTGAGCTCTTCGCAGGGCGCGACAATCAGCCGCTCACGCGTGAAGACGCCGAGCTCCGAGCCAAGAACGACGTCGTCGTCGAGATTCACCAGCTCAAGGGGCAGTCCGAATGCATGCCGGGTTTCGGCTTCGACGGCCTGAGCAATGACGAGCTCGACATGGACTGCTTCTTCGAGAACAACAAGCCGTACTGCACCGGCCTTGCGCAGGACAGCCCCCGTTGTTTGCCACCCGCAGAAACCATCTGCAGCAGCATCACGAGCGACCCAACGGAGGAGGCGGTGCCATTTTCGTGCTCGGCCCCGAATGATTTCATGCGTGGCGCGCTGGCCGAGGGGCTGAAGGCGCGCGCCGTCGTTGGCGTGAATCCATACCAGTTCGGAGTCGTCGGGTCGACGGACCAACACAATGCCAACCCCGGCGACGTGGGCGAGGACGGCTACATCGGTGCCGCCGGAGTGCTCGACAATTCACCAGAGATTCAGCTCGGCCGATGGACCTGCGACCTGAGCGACCCGGGGTGCGCGGACCGGGAGTTCCGCCGAACCGTGGCGTTCTCCAACAACCCAGGTGGCCTGGCGGCGGTCTGGGCCACGCAGAATACCCGCGAGGCGATCTTCGAAGCGCTGAGAGCCAAACGTACGTACTCGACCAGCGGACCGCGGATGGAAGTGCGCAGCTATGGACGCTTCGGCGAGTTCCCATCGGACTTCTGCGAGAAGCTGTCGGCCGGCGAGACACCGGTTGAAGACGGCGAAGTCGACGCGGTCATGATGGGATCCGTCTTGCCAATGGGTGGAGTTGGCGCGCCGAGCTTCGCGATCTGGGCAGCGCAAGACGCTAGCAGCGCGCCGCTCGAGCGGATTCAGATCATCAAGGGCAAGCTCACGGGCCCGGGCAGCGTCGAGACGTCGGTCTTCACGATCGCAGGAGCCATGGACGGCCCCGCACCAAACGAGGATTGCACGATCGATGCGATTGGGCGCCCGGAGACTCTGTGCGCCGTCTGGAGCGACCCCGAGTTCGACGCCTCTGAGGACGCTTACTACTACGCGCGCGTGTTGGAGCAGCCGACCTGCCGATGGAGCACCCTCAGGTGCGTCCAGCAGACGGTGGATTGCGGCGCGCTCGATTCGGCAGATGGGACGTTTCCCGCGGAGTCTGATGACGCCGGCTACGAGGGGTGTTGCGACATCGCGGGCGCACCGGGCTCGTTCACCGGCACGAACCGCTTCGACGTGATCCGCGAGCGTGCCTGGACCTCCCCGATCTGGCACGAAGCCCCGCTCAGCCTCTGAAGGGAACGAGCCCTGAAGTATGCAATCTGGGGCTCCGTTCGCCCTTCTTGCTGAAGGTGCGCGCGCTCTGCGACTTCCTGCGCGTCGACTACGACTGGCCCCCGGGTGGCCCGACCAACAGCACGGCACCGACGCGCGACGGCTGATCCCACGGCACCCTGCCTGCGAGCTCGTGACCAGGCTCATCGACGTACGACGCTTGCCCTACCTATTCAGCGTTGCCCCGAGTTGGTTCCGGGTGGAAGGCTTGCCGGTTTTCCTCACGCCGCCGAGCAAATCTGGCTTTTCCCGAGACACACAGGCTGCTGAACGACGCGTTCGTGCGCTCGCTGCAACCCGCCGAAGCCATCTTGCACGAGCGAAGGTTCTCCTGATGGAGCAAAACCAGCGGGCATATGAACGGTTCGAGGCGCGGGGGCAGACCAGGTTCAACGAGGGCGCCTTCGATCGCGGCGAGGCGCTCTATGACGGCGAGCTAGCCGGCCTCCATTTCCGATCGGTGGTCAAGACATTCCAGGTCAAAGCTTGGCGAAGCTTGAAGGCTCGGTACCGGAATCTCCAACCGGCGGACCGGGCAATGCTTCCCGTCGCCGTTCGCGATGCCTTCGAACAGGTAGCGAGACCGGGACCGTCGCATCAGTCCCCCCACAGCGTTCGTGGCGAGTAGGTTTCCCCGAGGAACCAGAAACTTCCGTCGACCATTCGCTGGTGCCGATCGAGTGCCGCGATCGCGCTCATGTCGCCGGGTGTCAATGTCAGGTCGCGCGCGGCCCAGTTTTCGGCGATGCGCGCGGGATTCACCGACTTGGGAATCACAGTGGTGCCCCGGGCGAGGGCCCAAGCGATCAGGACTTGGCCCGGCGTGGCGTCGTGGGACTTCGCGATCTGCACAATCGTGGGGTGTTGGGTGAGGGGGACGTCATCGTGTCGGCCCATCATGGCGGCCGAGTCCGGCGATCCGAGGGGAGAGTATGCGGTGACCGCAACGTCCAGCGCCTTGCACGCAGCGACGAGCGCCTCCTGCTGAAGGTAGGGGTGGAGCTCGATCTGATTGACCGCAGGCGTCTGGCCGGTCGCATCGATGAGTTGCTCGATCATGGGCTTGTTGAAGTTCGAGACACCGACCTCCCGTGCAAGTCCTTGCTCGGAGGCTCTCAACATGGCCTCCCAAGTCGACTCTAGTGGCAGCTCGGACAGCGGAATGAAGTCCTCCGGACCACGCGGCAGCGCAACCCCGCGCCGCAACGCAACGGGCCAATGAATGAGATACAGATCGAGACGATCGAGTTGAAGCCGCCGGAGGCTCGTTTCGAGCGCGGGGCGCACGTGCTCGGGCGCGTGGGAGTCGTTCCACAACTTACTCGTGACCCAGACCTCGTCTCGCCTGGCATCACCGGCCCGGAACGCATCTTGGAGAGCACGTCCGACCTCTTCTTCGTTCTGATAGATCGCGGCGCAATCGATGTGCCGATACCCGACCTCGATCGCGCAACGCACGGCTCCGTAGACCGCTTCCGGCTCCGACTTCCAAGTCCCAAGCCCCAGCGCAGGCATCTTCATGCCCCAAGAGGGACACGCAACTCCACGGCATGCAAGCGAATTTCGGGAGTCACGATCGCCGAGCGCCGACCCACGTCGAGTTCTTGTGGATCGCCTCGGGGGCGGGCCGACCGAGGACACATTCAGACGGGCCGCGCGACCGCAAGTTTGACTGCGGGGGGGATCGGGCTTAACTGAGGCCCGGTGGGTCCTGATTTCCAGGATCGCTTGTCTTGGAGGAAACATGTTGAATCGTGTTCAGAATGCTTGTGTGTTCTTATTGGTGCTCAGCGCATCGGCCGCAGTTGCCGGCTGCGACGAGGAGTGCGTCGATGGGTACTGTGAGCCCGTGTATGACACCGGCTACTACTACGACAGCCTGGTTTCTGGGCTCGCGTACGAGACCAAGACGGAAGACGGCACCGTTCGGACGGGCGTGACCGGGGAAAACGATGATCCGGGTAGCTTCAGCTACTACATGGCGGACGCGGAGGTCTCGTTCTCGCTCGGTGGCACGGACCTCGGAACGAGCACCGCGAAGGATAAGGTTACTCCCTTCGATGTCGCCGGCGTCGCCGAAGAGGCGGTCGGCGGATGCAATGTCGATGGCACCCTGCCCGATGACGACTTCCGAATCGTGCACAACATCGCGGTTCTACTGCAGACGTTCGACACCGACGGAGATCCGACAACCGATATCGAGATCAGCGCCGACGTCGCAGCGCTGTTCGACGGCGTGAGCATCAGCTTCGATCAGGCCTGGGACGATTTCCAAGCCGATTCCGATCTGCAGGGCGTGCTGGATTCTGCCAATGAACAGAGCCTGTTCTCCGAGACGCGAACCCTGGTAGCCCGAGAGGACGCGCTGAAAGCGCTGTACGAGGGCATCGGTCTCTGCCCCGAGCAGTAACCGGGCCTCGCGAGGCCGCGCAGGACCCGAGGCGGTGGCTCGCTGCTGACCTCGGGAAGTGCTAGCGCTCTTTTCATGGGACAACGCATCACCGTCGTCGACGCGTTCACGCACGTCGCCTACGCCGGGAATCCCGCTGCGGTCTGCCTGCTCGACCGGCCAACCACGGACGAGTGGATGCAGTCGATCGCACGCGAGATGAGGCACTCCGAGACCGCGTTCTGCATTCCCCTGCAAGACGGGACCTTCGAGCTGCGCTGGTTCACGCCGACGGCCGAGGTCCAGCTCTGTGGCCATGCGACGCTCGCGACCGCGCACGTGCTCTGGGAAGAAGGCGTGTTGGAGCATCGCAAGGTCGCCCATTTCTCGACGCTCAGTGGCCCGCTGACCGCTACCCCATTCGGTCGTCAGATCGAGCTCGACTTCCCCGCGCGCCCGCCATCCGAGGTGCAAGCGCCAGCCGGTCTGCTCGATGCGCTTGGCGTTACAGCAAGCTGGGTCGGCCGAGACGTCGACGATCACCTCGTCTTGCTCAGTGACGAGGCAGCCGTGACTGCGTGCGCCCCAGACTTCCGCGCGCTGAGTCAGGTCGAGACCCGCGGGGTGATCATCACGGCGCCTGCAGCGCAGGAGAGCGTCGACTTCGTCTCGAGGTTCTTTGCACCTCGGTTTGGCGTCGACGAGGATCCGGTCACGGGCTCAGCGCACTGCTGCCTCACTCCGTTCTGGGCGGACCGACTTGCGAAGAGCAGCCTGAGCGCTCGCCAACTCTCGGCGCGCGGCGGCGAAATCCAAGTCCAGCTCGCGGGCGAACGCATCAAGCTGCGTGGAACCTGCGTGACCACACTCCGCGGCAGTCTGGCCGAGTCGGCGCCACGGCCCTCCTCCTGGTCCCATCGATGACCCCGGTGGCGCGATCGAGCGCTTCGGATCGATCCTAGACGAGGGCCAACTGACGCTGAAGCTCCGCGGCAACGCGCTTGCCATCGAGCGCAGCGCTCACGATTCCACCGGCGTAGCCCGCACCTTCGCCCGCGGGGTAAAGCCCCCGCACGTCGGGTGATTCGAGCGTATCCTTTGCGCGGGGGATGCGCACCGGCGAGCTCGTGCGCGATTCAACCCCGACGAGAACCGCCTCGTTGCTGAGAAACCCCGGCATGCGTCGTGCGAAGGCGTCGAGACCGGCACACAAGTGCTCCGAGATGCGGACGCCGGTGCTGTCGAGCACTTCGTGAAGACCGGTGGCCGTGAGCCCGGGTCGGTAGCTGCTTTTCGGAGCGCGGCTCGAACCGTGCCGCGCAAGGAAGTCCGTGAGCATCGTTGCAGGCGCCCGAAGGCTGCCCCCCCCCGCCGCGAAAGCGGCCTGCTCGATCGCCCGCTGAAACCGGACCCCGCCCAGGGGCCCAGTGAAGCCCTGAGCCTGCCAGTCCGCCGGTTCGAGCCCTACGACGATCCCGGAGTTGGCGTAAGGCGAATCGCGCTTCGACAAGCTCATGCCGTTGACGACCTGCCCATCGGCTTCCGTGGTCGCAGGAACGATCCAGCCCCCTGGACACATGCAAAAGGAAAACACCCCACGCTGCTCGATCGTCGCTGCCAAGCGATAGTAAGCACTTGGCAGGGCAGCGTGACCTGCATAGCGGCCGTATTGAATCTTGTTGATGAGCGCCTGCGGATGTTCGACCCGAACGCCCATGGCAAACGCCTTCGGCTCCAGGACCACGCTCATCTCGTCGAGCATCTCGAAAACATCTCGCGCCGAATGCCCGGTGGCGAGCACCACTGCATCGGCCTCGAAGGCACGCCCATCCTCGAGCTCTACGCCGCTCACTGCACGTACATCACCTCGCCGCTTCACGGTGATGCATGCGAGCTTGGACTCGAAGAGGAACTCGACGCCCACGCCCTCCAGACGCTCGCGCAACGCGGTGACGACCTTGGGCAACTTGTTGCTCCCGATGTGAGGCCGCGCGTCCTCGAGAATATCGTGAGGAGCACCGTGCAAAGCGAGAATCTCGAGCACGTCGCGAACGGAGCCCCTCTTGTGGGCCCTCGTGTATAGCTTGCCGTCGCTGTACGTTCCCGCGCCACCTTCGCCGAAACAGTAGTTGCTGTCGTGATCGACTCGGCCCTCGCGATTGAGGAGCGCGATGTCGCGGCGCCGAGGCTGGACGCGCTTACCGCGATCGATGATACGGCTGGCGATTCCGCGGCGAGCCAGCTCGTACGCACAGAACACACCGGCGGGTCCGGAACCCACGATCACCACCCGTGCCGGTACCCGAACTTCTCGCGGGTGAGGGAGCCCCCACTGCTCGATAGGCACCGCCGGCCCGAGATCGAGTAAGACGTGGAATCGCGTTCGCCTCCCACGCGCATCGATAGCGCGCCGCAGCACGCGCAGCTCCGGTAGGGCATCGACGGGCAGGCCCAACTTCTTTGCCGCACGCGCACGCATCGCGTCGGGGTCTAGTGCTTCGTCCGGAGAGAGCCGCAACTCGATGGGCGTATTGATCGATACTTCGCTCATGGTTCAGTGCCGCGTGTATGATGCGCCCATGGACGGATCGTCACCATGCGAACGGTCGAGAACCGCGGCATTCGCCGAAGGCTGGTACGTCGTCTGTTGGAGCGCCGATCTGGGGCCGCGCACGGTGATGCCGCTACGCTACTTCGGCGAAAATTTCGTCCTCTTTCGGGGTGAGAGCGGAAGGCCCACCCTGCTCGACGCGCATTGCCCGCATCTGGGCGCCCACCTGGGCTACGGGGGACGCATCGAGGGCGACGAGATCGTCTGCCCGTTTCATGCATGGCGCTTCTCTGCCGCGGGGCGGTGCGTAGACATCCCCTACGCGTCGCGGATCCCACCGAAAGCCGCCATCCGATCCTATCCTATTGCCGAGCATAGCGGAATGATCCTAGCCTATGTCGGCCGACGAGATGCTTCGCCAAGCTACGAGGTCCCCCCGATCGAAGAGCTCAACGACCCGGCCTGGACTCCGCTCGAACGCAGCGAGATCACGATCGCAACCCAGGCTCGGGAGGTGATCGAAAACATCGCGGACAGGGCCCATTTCCTCCCTGTTCACCGTCAGAACGTCGAATCCCTGGAGCTCATCATCGATGGGCCGCGCGCAACGCAGCGGACCAGGGGTCGGGGCGGAACGCTGGATGGAAAACCCATCCCGGTCGAGACCGTCGCCACCTATCATGGGCCGGCCGTGCAGTTCACGCGCCTGCTCTGGGCTTACGACATGGTGCTCATCAACGCGCACATTCCGATCGACGAGCGTAGGCTCCTCCTACGTTTCGGCGTGATTCTTCGAATTCCCGAAGGTGCAACGCTGAGCCGCGACGTGGTGCTTCAGCACGTAGCCGCGGCGCGCGATGGATACTTTCAAGACGTGGCGATTTGGGAACACAAACGCTGGCGCGACCAGCCACTGCTCGCCGACGGCGATGGCCCGATCGGCGATATTCGACAGTGGTATCAGTCGTTCTTCGCCGAAACGCCCGTGTCTGACGAGCGCTGACCGCGGCTTGTGCCCCACGCTAGCGTCCCCGGCGACCTCGTGTATAGTTCGCCCGATTTTAACCGTGATTTGCTAGGAGGGCTTGGAATGACCAGAGAGCGCCGGCGGCGGAGCACCGCCAAATTGAGCCTGATTCTTGCTGCGGTGACCCTCTCGAGCTGGGGTGCTGAGGCCTCCGCGCAGGAGGAAGCGATTCCGGATAGCATCGCGGCGGACGTCGACGGCGCTGAGACCAAGCCCGTCGGCGAAGCCAGGTTCGCGGCGCCGCCATCGGACTTCAAAGACGTTGCGGCGGAAGAAGCGGCAGCCGAGGCGGCTGCTGAGCCGAAGGCCGAGGTGGACTGGAGCCTGAGCGCAGGCGGGGCGATCAACACCGGCAACGCGCGGTCCTGGAACCTCAATGGAGGCACCAATTTCCTCTACACGCTATCGGAACATCGACTGACCGTTACCTCGCTCTTCAATTTCGGCCGAGCCGATCCCTCGCCTTCGGACCCCGCGACCGGCGTCACCACCGTCTCGAAGCAGTTCTTCCTCAACGCACGGTACGACTACTTCTTCACCAAGATGGACGCCGTGTGGGGCGGTCTCGCGTATCGATGGGACCCGCTCTCGGGCTTCACGGCGCAGCTTCTGGCAAACGGCGGCTACCTCCGCGCTTTCATCAAGAACGAGAAGCACTACTTCGCCGGCCGCATCGGTTACAGCTACACATACGAGAACTACGAGGTCCCGCCTTCGGACCTCACGTCCAATTCGAACATTCAGGGCTTACTTGCGGCGCTCGACTATGAGAACCGGCTCAACGAGCACGTCGAGTTCGTCTCGAGTATCACCACCATCTACAACTTGAATACGATCGAGGTCCAGAACGCAACGCCGTTTCAGGACATTCGTATCTATCTGACCGCCGCGCTCATATCGAAGGTCGCCGACAAGCTCGCGTTCGAGGCGCGCTTCCTGATGCTCTACGACCGCATCCCCGCAGGCGAGAATCTGGTGGCCACGGACACGACGACGATTTTCAGCCTCGTGTATACCCTCATGTGAGTCGCGCTGGCTCCCTCGAGCTGATCGAGGGAACCAGTCACCAAACCCAAACTCGGTTCGCTACTTCTTCGCGAGAAGGTCGCGAATCTCCGCGAGCAGCAACTGCTCTTTCGGCGGAGCGGGAGGAGCTGCTTCTTCGACTTTCTCTTCCTTCCGGCGGAGCGTATTCATGCCTTTGATCATCATGAAGATCACGAAGGCGATGATGACGAAATCGAAGACCGACATCACGAAGGCTCCGTACTTGAGCACCGCCGCCCCTGCTTGTTCGGCTGCGGCCAGTGACTCGTAGTTGCCGTCGCCAAGCAAGATGTAGCTCTGACTGAAGTCGACGCCGCCGGTAAACAGCCCGACCACCGGCATGAGCACGTCGCCAACCAGCGAAGCGATGATCTTTCCGAAGGCAGCACCAATGATGATGCCGACCGCCATGTCCATCACGTTGCCCTTGAGCGCGAACTCTTTGAACTCCTTGAGCATGTCTCACCCTCTTCCTTCCAGCACCTCGGGATCGAGGCGGGCACGGTATGCGTGAAACGGAGCGAATCCGCAAACAGCACGAGGAAGGTCCGACGCAACTCACGTCCAGGGCGGGCTAGCCCGGCGTCAGATGGTGAGTTGACCGGATCGGAGCAAGTAAGCCAGCCGCTTGCGTTGTTCCGGGTCGAGCATCCCGTGGGTCTTCTGCAAGGTGGTCAGGACTTCTTCCTTCAGACGCTCGGCCGCCTCGACGCGCGCGCTGAGCGCTTCGGCCGCCGCGTCCTTGTCGAACTCGTCCCGCTCCACCACCGCTGCGATGCCGGTGATGCTTCGCTGCTCATCGAGGCGCGCCTGCGCTCGCTCTGTCTTGAGCACGTTGAGAATCGTTGCCAAAGTTTCGATCTGCTCTTCGTCGAGATCCAGCTGGTGCGCCATGTAACGCAGCGGCCTTCGAACGCCGAAGCCTGAGGCGTGATGCCCCGTGGTGCCCGCCGAGTGCCCGTGGCGTCGCCAGCCGCTTCTTCCACAGGCCGAAGCGCGCTGCTCCCCGGCGTGATCTTCCTGAGATCGCTTCCATCGATAGTAGAAACCTGGATGCATTTTGTACTCCTCGCGGCCCGAGGCGATTCGCTCTCGAGCGGGTTCAAAGGGCGGGCCATGGCCGCGCCCCGCGTTGTTTCAGGAACCTAGGGACGAGGGCCGTGCGGCGCAAGCGCCCAGATAACCCTGTGAATCTGCAAGGACCGGGGCTCAGCCCGAGGGGGTCCAATGGCGGATTTGGGGTTCGTCGAATTAATCCGCTAGGGTGAGTTGTGTATCTTCTTCCAAGGGGGTGGAAGGATGTTCAGACGCACCAGTAAGACCACCAATTTTCGTGCGCTCCTCGGCAAGGCGCTCAAGGCCGAAAGGCTCCACGAGGCGCTCGATCTGTACGAGCTGATCGAAAAGCAGCAGGCCGATGAACCGCGCTGGTCCCACCGACGAGGTGACCTGTTGCAGAGGATGGGACGCAAGGCCGATGCAGTGCTCGCCTATGAGCGCGCGGTCGACCTCTATGCTGCCCAGGGCTTCGTCGCTCGCGCAGCCGCCATGGCCAAAGTGATTCTCGCGATCGACCCGAGCAAGGGCGAGGTGCTCGAGCGGGTCGATCCGGAAGCGGCGCGAAGACTCCACCGTCAGAATCGTAGCGTGATCGTGACGGCGGATGAACCGCCCGCGCCAGATTCAGACGGGCCAACAACCGATACGCAGAGTCTGATTACAGATGCGCTTCCGCTGATCGCAGACCAGACGGCCCCCCCGGGGGAAAGCCGCTTCACGGATCCCGAACAGACGAAGAACGTCAAGCTGGGCATGACCGGGGTCGAGCTCCTGGAACGCCCTTCCCCGCAGAACTCGCTGCTGAGCCAGCGTCCGAGCGCAACGACGCTTGCGCAGCTTCCCTCGATGCCGCTCTTCGCCGAGGTGCCACGGCACATTCTGCGAGCCCTCGTGCGGGAATCCACGCTAGTTGACGTGCAAGACGGGCAGCGCCTGGTGACCGCGGGCACCTCGGCAGATGCCCTGTACGTCCTCGTCGAAGGCAATGTCGTCGGGCAGCGCGGCAACGATCGGCGAAGCCTGCTTCTCGGTGAAGGGGACGTTGCGGGCGTTTCATCCCTGCTGTCGAACGTCAACTACGGCGAAGACATCGTGGCCTGTGGCCGCGTTCGTGCGCTTCGAATTAGCAAGGAGCTCCTCGACTCACTGGTCGAGCAACACCCGGCATTCGGCGACGTGCTCCTCGAAGTTCTGAGCCGCCGACTGGTTGCCACCCTACTCCGGACCAATCCGATTTTCACGGCGTTCGATGAGCGAACCCGCGCGAAGATCGCGAAGCTATTCGAGGTGCGCCGTGCCCTCGCCGGTACGAAAATCCTAGAGGCTGGCAAGCGCTCGGACGCCATGTACCTTCCGCTACACGGTCACCTCGTCGTGAGAAGGGTCGATGGAAAGCGCATAGGGAACATGGAGCTCGGTCACGCGCTCGGTCAAGAATCGCTGCTGATGCGCCAGCCGTCCCTGATCACCGTCGAAGCCTCGAGCGACGTGCTCGTCCTTCGCATGCCCGCTGCCCGGTTCAGCGAGCTTCTGATGAAGCGACCCGACGTGGTCGAGCACATCCAAATGACGAAACGGCGGACGATGAGTAAGACTTATTCTTTCGTAGCAGGCCTGCACTGAACGGAAGGGGCGCTCGGAGGGTTTCGCTCGCCCAAGGTTGAAACTCCAGCGCTTCTGCAAGTATGCTCGACCTCTACCGGCGTCCGCGCGTGATGCGCTGCGCCGAAACGGCGGAGGCAATCGGTGGCAAACGTCAGTATCGTTGGAGCAGGAGCCTTTGGCACAGCCCTAGCGCTTTACAGTGCCAAGCTCGGTCACCACGTTCGGGTGTGGGCATTCGACGAAGGGCTCCCCGAGCGTGTCGCCGCCGAGGGCGAAAACGCAATGTACCTACCGGGGTTCTCTGTGCCGAAGGACATGGTCTTCACGAACGATCTCGCCGACGCGGTCGCAGATGCAGAGTTGGTGCTCTTGTCCGTGCCCTCCGCTTACATGCGCTCGATCACCGAGCAGGTCGCCGGGCACCTGCCGCCGAGCGCGCTCGTCACCTCGACGGCCAAGGGCGTCGAGCGCGGAAGCTTAGCCCTGATCAGCGACGTCTTGGCCGAGACACTGCCCGATCACGTGGCGAGCTCGACCTATCTCTCAGGACCGAGCTTCGCCAAGGACATGGCTTCGGGCTTGCCCGCCCAGGTGAGCCTCGCGGCGTTCGACATCGACACGGCCCGCCGCGTTCAGTCCATCCTTCACTCGCCAACGCTCCGAGTCTATGCGAGCGACGACGTAGTCGGGGTCCAGCTCGGCGGCGCGCTCAAGAACGTGGTTGCCGTGGCCTGTGGCGCCGCACATGGCCTCGGATTGGGCGCCTCAGCGGTCGCGTCGCTGATGACCCGCGGACTCGCGGAGCTGACCCGTCTCGGTGTGGCCTTGGGCGCCAACCCGCTCACGTTTCTCGGGCTCGCCGGGGTCGGTGATCTCACGCTCACCTGCACGGGCGCCTTGTCACGCAACCGGCAACTCGGCGAGAAGCTGGCATCTGGCCAGACCGCCAAAGAGATCCTGGCCGCACAAAAGGCGGTTGCCGAGGGCTACTACACGGCCGCAGCGGTCCACACTCTCGCAGCACGGGAAGGCGTGGACATGCCAGTTTCCGAGGCGGTTTACCGTGTCTGCTACGAAGACGTCCCGCTACTCGAGGAGGCCACGCGGCTCATGACGCGCGAGCCCAAAGACGAGCTCGCCGGGATCTTCCTCACGAAATCCTAGACGCGAACGACGGGGTCCGGATCGCCCAGCGCTAGCCGTACTTCCTTTCGTGCGCGCTCAGCGTCTTGCGCACGTGCGCGAGCGCGCTCACGAGACGGGCGTGGATGGAACGCCCCGGGTTGTCTTTCGCGGTCAGCGCCGCAGTGTGGGCGGCGCACAAGTTCTCGGCCACACCCCAGCGATCCGCGACAGCCTCCGCCCATAGTCGGAAATCTCGTGCTGCGCCGGCTCGCCTCTGGAGCGCCCGCGCCAACGTCGGATGGAACCGCAAGGTGTCGGTCACGCCGAAAGGATGCAACAAGGCGGGAAAGCGGACGTACATGAGGGTGTCGTCTACGTGGATGGTCTTCGAAGCGCGATGGAGAACCATCACTGACGAGAAGTGGATGTTCTCGTCATCAGAAATGAAATCGACGCCGCGCGGGACGGAGAACTCGAAGTCCTCAGCAAACATCCCATGCAGCGCCGTGTCTTCGGTGCGCGTGTCCTGCCAGGGCAGCTCCGGGAAGCGCAATACGTGACGCGCGGTTCCAAAAAGCCGGGCATGGGGAAAGCGTTCGTGCATCGCTCGCGCGTAGACCGTATGGAAGGGGTGCACGTTCAGAATCGCCTTCACGTCCTTGCCGTCGCGGGTCAGCTCTAGGACTTGCCGCTCGACCGTTCCGCTCAGGGCGCACGAATCGAGAAACACAAACCCGCCGCTCGCTCGCCGAACCAGCGAGGCCTGCGTACCGATTTCCACAACACGGCCGATCTTGAACGAAGCACGGATGTTCCAGAAGTCATCCGCGAGCTGGAGTACATACGGGCGCATTGCAGATCTCCCTCATGTCCGTGGTGGCAGGCCATGCACGAGCGCAGGGAAGTCGGCAATCGTGAAACAAGGAACATCGGACATGGACTCGCTCCTCCTAGACTTCGATCGGCCCAGAAAGCCACAGCCTGAAGCCGCGCTGCACAGCGTACCAGACGCAGGGGCGGCGTCATGCGCCAACGCATCCAGGGAATTCGACCGCAAGAAACGGGATGCTCGCGCTCCGTTCCATGGGTACTGATCGCTCATCCGAAGAAGGGAGAGCGCTCGTGAAACACTTTCTATTGATCCATGGGAGCTGGCATGGGGCCTGGTGCTGGTACAAGGTCGCTCCGAGACTGGAGGCCGCTGGCCACTTGGTTTGTGCGATTGATCTGCCGGGACGTGGCCGAAATCCGGCGCATCCCTTGCTGGTCAGCCTCGATCGCATGGTCGGAAGCGCCGCGGTTCAGCTCCCGGCCGACCGGAAAACCACTATCGTCGTACACAGCCGTTACGGCATCGTCGCCTCGCGCCTTGCCGAAACGTTCCCCGAGCGGATTGAACGCACCATCTATCTCGCTGCCTTCATGCTTCCGCAGGGTGGGACAGCGGCCAGCTATTTCCGTTCGGACAAGTGGTCGTCTCTGGCGCCGGGCGTCGAAGTGAGCCGGAAGGCCCTCTGGGACAGGCTCCGCCCCGAATTCTACCGCGACGCGCTGTACCACGATTGCAGCGATGACGATAATGCCTTGGCGCGGTCGATGCTGTGCAGGGAGCCGCTGCGGCCAGCGGTCGCAAGACTCAGGTTGACACCAGATCGCTATGGTCGCGTGCCGCGGGCATATATACGCTTGACTGAAGATCGGGCGGTAAGCCCCTCATTGCAGGACAGAATGTTGAATGAAACCGACGTCGACCGGGTGGAGAGCATCGAGGCCAGCCATTCGGCATATTTTTCGAGGCCGGAGGCGCTTACCGGAGCGATCCTGAAGCTCGCAGGAAACTAGTCATGAGCCGCCCATCTGACAAGGCAGGAGATCGAGCTTCCATCACGGAATTCGAGAGCGACGATGTTCGCTGGCAAGCTCTGATGGAACGCAGCTCGCGTGCAGATGGGGCGTTCGTTTACGGCGTCCGCACGACTGGTGTCTTTTGCCGGCCGTGGTGCGGCGCACGAACGCCGTTGAGGAAGAACGTCTCGTTCTTCAGAGACCCGTCAGAGGCGAAAGCGGCAGGCTTCCGGCCCTGCAAGCGATGCAAACCCGAGTCGGCGCCGCCGCGTCAGGACCAAG